>CAZXSQ010000577.1:0-2503 GCA_964643335.1 uncultured bacterium | reverse complement strand
GTGATCTATTGGTTTGTGGATCGGCGTCGAATTTCCCAACCAGATTTTCGCTTGAAGACAATGTATCGGTCACAATGACAAAATTGCTTGGAAGCGGAACCGAAACAGGAGTGAATGTCGGAGTGGGAGTCGGGGTTGGATCTTCTTCGCCGATGTACATGACGGATGAACGGGCCATAATAGTAATGGCTTGCAATCCTTGTGAACGAAGCCCAAATATTTTGAAGAGATAACTGTTTCCAAATTGTGGTCCTTCAGCAAAGTTCGGTGATAAGAATGCAGAGCCTGATTTCCATTCATAATGGCTGCGTTCGACATCTCCGGTTCGGGCCAGAAAGACAAATTCAGTGTCATTGACTGAGACGTAGATGTGAAAATCAGTATAAACATTTTCTTCGATATTCCATCGGATGGCCAACGCTCTGTTCGATGCAGGATCGGCATCAAAAGAACCTGTGAGATTGACTGCGGATTGCAAGGTGTCCGTAACAGCTACTTCGTTAAGTTGTAAATCAAGTGGGACGGGGGTGAATGTGGGTGTCATTGTAGGTGTCGGGTCTTCAGATGCAAGGAAAACCACGACATCCTGAGTGGATATTCCTTGAGGTGATTCTCCATCTTGTATTCCATAAACGGTAAACTGATAGGCATTTCCAAATTGCGGTCCGTCTGAAAAACGGGATGCAAGATTCTTGGCTCCTTGTTCCCATTCATAATAAGTTAATGTGGTATCGTCGATCCTGGCGAGAAACACTTCATCCATTCTGTTTACTCGTACATATATATGGATTTCATTAAAAACTTCATCGCCAAAATTCCAACGAATAGCCAGGGACCGGTTCAATGAATTATCTTTATCGTATTGTCCAACAAGATTATCTGTTGTCTGAAGGTCATCTGTTACAATAACCGTGTTTTCCTCGAGTTCTATAAGCACAGGAGTTGGAGTGAATGTTGCTGTCGGTGTTGGTGTCGAAGTAAATGTGGGGGTGTTTGTTGGTGTCGATGTGGGAGTGGGTTCAGTGGTGGAGATATATAAAACCGGAAGTCGTGAAGTAACATTGACCCGTGTATCGTCTTCCTTTATTCCAAAAACAGAGAATTGATATTCGTTGCCAAATTGCGGGCCATCTGAAAAATCGGAAGAAAGTCCTTCGGCATTTTCACGCCATTCATAATAGGATTTCTCCCCTGTGTTCGTTTGAGCTAAAAATAATCCGTCTTCGCCATTGGTTCTGACATATATATGGAAATTTTTGAACGTGTCATTGCCTAAATTCCAACGAATAGCCAAGTCACGATCCGCTTGGATGTCCGCATCATATCTTCCGGTAAGATTTCGAGTTGTCTGTAGGTTGTCGGTGACAATGACTGTATTTTCGTCCACATCGATGATAACCGGAACGAAAGTCGGTGTAGGTGTTGATGTGAAAGTTGGAGTATAGGTTGGGGTAAAACTTGGTGTATATGTAAGCGTCGGTGTTGGTGTGTATGTAGGAGTTGGCGTGTTGGTTGGTGTTGGACTGGATGTGAATGTCGGAGTGGGGGTAGCCAATACAATGTGAGAGACATTCCGAACATGGACAGAACCGTCATCACTGCTGCTGAGGATTTGGCTGTTATCCGCCGAAAAAACCGCCGAGTTTACAGTCCCGTTGTGTCCAATGAAAATTTGTGGATTGAATTCATTTTGAAGGTCCCACAAGTATAATTTATTAGACACACCGATGAGAATCCATCGGCTGTTTGGAGACATATCCACGGAGTTTATCGAAGCATTTTCAATACTGAAGGATTTTGTGATTTCTCCACCTGTCGTAGTCCATAAATAGACCATTCCATCAGCGCTGCCTGAAAGAGCAAGTTGACCGTTGGAAGAAAAACCAACAGTGTTTACCGATCCGGAATGGTTATCAAAAGTAAGAAGTACATCACCAGAAGTGGCATCCCAAACCTTGGCAGTATTATCCGCTCCGCCCGTGAGAATCTTGGTTCCATCGGGAGAAAACGCGACGTCATGAATAGCAGAGGAATGACCAATTAATGTTAATATTGGGGCTGCTGAATCAATATCCCATAAAATCGCGGTTTGATCGTTACTTCCTGTCAGTACCATGTCATTATTGGGCGAAAAGGCCACAGAATTGATATTATTGGAATGGCCTTGAAAGATTCTCTGAACTTCGCCGGTGTTGATGTTCCACAAGGCCGCAGTGTCATCTGTGCTGCCGGTCAAGACTTTTGAACCATCCGCCGAATAAGCAACAGAGGTGACAGCTCCTGTATGTACTTGAAGCACGCTTGAAACCGTATTTGAATTTAAATCCCATAGATAAGCGTTTTTATCTTCATTTCCTGTCAACATATAATTGCTGTTTGGTGAGAAAACCGCTTCGTTGATTGAACTGGTGTGCCCGTTAAAGGAACGAATTTGCTGGCCAGTGGTGGTATTCCATAATGTCGCCACATTGTTATCACTGGCAGTAAGCACCATCGAACCATC
>CAZXSQ010000576.1:0-2556 GCA_964643335.1 uncultured bacterium | reverse complement strand
GTGGTCTTCAAGAGGCGATTGAGTTGGCCTTGGAGATCAAATTTGGTGAAGAAGGACATTCTTTAATCCCTCGCATCAAAGCCGAGGATTCTTTGGAAAAACTCGAAGAGATCAAGTCTGTTGTACGCGCAGCTAAGAACCTTCATGAAGTTGAATCGGTTCTTTAGAAGTGGATGACCATGAGATGCCCGCGCCTCGTGCGGCCGCTCTCCCATTATGCCGTCCTGGCGGTGTTACTGTTTATTCAATCTTTTCATTAAATCATCTATTTCCAGAGTGTTAAGTACATCGTTTGGGGAGAGTCTTCCGCGACGAGCGGTCTTGATGCCAAATTCCAATTGATCAAAATCCTCGATATGATGCGTGTCGGTTTCAATGGAAAAGTTTACTCCATATTCTTTGGCTTCACGAATATGTTGATCGTTCAAGTCCAAGCGCAGGTAATATGAATTAATCTCCAATACTGTTTTTGTACTAGCCGCCAGACTGAATAGTTCATCTTTATCAATATTTAATGCGTCTCGTTTGCCGATCAATCTTCCCGTCGGATGCGAAATCATATCGACATGTGGATTCTCCAAAGCGTTGCAGATTCGTTTCATCATCTTATCCAGTGGCTGGGCGAAAGAGGAATGGATTGCGGCAATAACGATATCCAGCTGCTCCAGCAAATCGTCTGGAAAATCAAGCGAACCGTTGGCTTTGATATCCACTTCGGTTCCGGTCAAAACACGGAAATGTTTGTTTTTTTCGTTGTATTCGTGGATTTCATCCATCTGCCGCTTCAATCGATCCGGTGAAAGCCCGTTCGCCACTCCCAAAGAACCGGAATGATCCGTCACTGCGATAAATTTGTAACCGCGTTTTTGGGCTTGTTTAACCAATTCATCCAAACTCATCCACCCATCGCTGGCGGTTGTATGATTATGCAGAGCGCTGATGATATCGGAACGCTCTATCAAGCGTGGGAGTGTATTATGACGGGCCAGTTCAATTTCATCCAAACCTTCTCTAAGTTCGGGAGGAATCCAAACAAGTTCAATGGATTTATAAACAGACTCTTCCGTTTCCCCTGCCACTTTTTTATCAGTTCCAGTTTCAAATACACCATATTCGTTGATTTTCAATTTTTGCTTGACTGCTGTTTCTCTGAGTTTGACGTTGTGTGCCTTTGATCCGGTGAAATATTGAAGAGCAGCACCGAAACTCTTTTCCGGAACAACCCGCAGATCGATTTGCAGTTTGTTTTTTAAGACAATACTTGATTTGGTTTGACCTTTGGCCAGAATTTCATCGATGCCGGGAGTACTTAGGAATTCTTCCATTACTTCTGTTGGTTTTTGTGTTGAAACCAGGATATCAACATCGCCGACTGTTTCTTGTCCACGCCTTAAACTGCCGGCGGCTTCTGCCCTCTGCACCTCTGTGATTTTTTTAATTCGATCCAGAATTTCCAAAGCAATGGGTTGAGCTATTCCCAGAGTATGCCTGCCGGTGGATTGCTCTAATGTAGCGATTCCTTTGAGGATTTTACTTTCCGATTTTTTACCCATACCTGGCAGGAATTGTAATTTCCCTTCTTCAGCGGCTTTTTTAAGTTCCTCGATTGAAGCGACTTGCAGGTGGTTGTAAATAAGTTTGGCTTTTTTGGGGCCGAGATTTGGCACTTTGATCATATCCAGTAAACCCGGGGGAATTGAACTCTTGAGCTCTTCGTAATAAGCCATCGATCCAGTTTCCAGGAGTTCAGCGATTTTTTCCGCTATACCTTTACCAATGCCATCGATGGTTTCCAACGCTTGTTTTTCATGCAGGGATTGAAGCGGCTCGCTCAGGTTTTCGATGACTCGGGCAGCGTTCTGATAGGCTCGCACTCTAAAGGCGTTCTCATTTTGGAGCTCCATTATATCTGTTATTTCGGCAAAAATTCGTGCTATATCTTTGTTGTCCATCCCAGACTCTCCTGATTCTTTTCTCATGTAATACTTAATGATTATTTGTAAATTGAGTATAGTGTAATATTGGATTTTTTCCTGTTTCCAAAGGGTGAATATTTATGTTACTTAATAGGAGCGATTCGAGTTGGAGCGATTTATGTAAAGGCGATTCGTGTAGGGGCGATTCTCGAATCGCCCCTACGTGTTCTCATTTTCATGTGGGCGATTCTCGAATCGCCCCTACATCTCCTCGTATTGCCTTTGTTGATTTGACGTTCAACTGGCCGCCGGTCGGGGGTTGCTGGATCGATACCTATCATGTTATCAAAGGATTGCAGACCCGCGGTGCTGAGGTTTGTTTATTTACTCCGGACTTTCAGGAGTATTATCCACGTGGCACCATAAAGGAAGAACTCCCTTTCCCATTGGTAAAGATATCATTCAATCGGTACACCTATAATTTTAAAACGGTGATGAAGCGTTTTGGGCATTGTGTTAACCGGTATGATCCCGATTTGGTTTTCATTACCGATGGATATCACATGAAAAATCACATTATGTCCACTGTCG
This sequence comes from uncultured bacterium, assembly GCA_964643335.1. GTDB lineage: Bacteria > Hinthialibacterota > Hinthialibacteria > Hinthialibacterales > Hinthialibacteraceae > CAZXSQ01. The sequence continues at coordinate 49 of CAZXSQ010000576.1, read as the reverse complement.
GACCTGAACGGTGTTTTCTACGTTTCTATGCTTATGAAATGCTTTGCAT
>CAZXSQ010000575.1:0-2569 GCA_964643335.1 uncultured bacterium | reverse complement strand
AAAGGGCTAAATTTGCATTTTTACCTGGGCTGTTAACCCTGGCTTTCATCTATTACCCCGTTGGGATAAAATACATAAATACAGTGAGTACACAATTACCGGAACCGATTTTACGTTGTATTAGATTCTATTCATAACAAGGTAGGGCGGTTCGCGAACCGCCCCTACCGGTTTGCTTACGTTTGGGAAATCCCCGCAATGGACATCACCCGAATATTCTTTATTGCCTCCGCATGCTTATGCGTTGCGCTTGCCGTATTTGCTGAACCTCTGTTCGATTATACCAACAAGTTGACTCGCAAACTTGGATTTCACAAACTGGCGGACTTCCGCGAACGTCTGAAAAATCCATTGCTGCCAATTGCGCGGATTGTGCTTATTCTTACAGCGATTATCATCATAGTCCAAACGTTGAAACTCTCAATATGAAAGAGGATAACCAATGACTAAATATCTTTTACTTTTACTAACCATTTTTTTTTCCGTTGACGCATTTGGCCAGCATGATCCGGGGCGCGATTCTGTACGCTATCTATGTGAAGGTGACATGGACGCTGCACGTGCCTCTTTAGAGAATGAGTTCAGTGGGAGTCATAGCCCAATCAACGATGCTGAAAAACATTTTGTTTTGGCCATGATATCGTGCAGGGAAGGGAACATTGCGGTTGCAGCCAAACACGCCAAGCAGGCTGTAGAACTGGGCTTGCCCATAGAACGTATTCAAGCCGGTCCACGCAAGATATTTGCTCCACTCTATGAACAAAACGAATTCATGGAGTGGCTGCAAACAAAAAAGAAGCCGCTGCTGCACGGCCCCTTGCTCGGTTCAATCACCGTTTCAAAAGCTGCCTTCTGGTTCCGTACAGCAGAGGAAACAAAGGTACAAGTCAGAATAAATCCCGCACAAGAAAAGGATTTCGATACAGCACGCTTTACTGCAGCATCCCGAACTTCAAGCAATTTGGACTATACAACCACCATTGAGGTAACAGGACTGGAACCTGACACCCAATATAAATACAAAGTCTTTATAAATGGCCGCAAGATCGGGGAAAATGCTTTTTTTAAGACTTTTCCACAGCAAGGCTCAGCCATTGCATTCTCTATCGCATTCGGTGGCGGTGCGGGTTTTACACCAAAACATGAGAGAATGTGGACAACAATAAAAAAGCATGATCTAAGTGCATTGCTCATGCTGGGTGACAATGTTTACATCGATGATCCGAAACAGGCGGTAACTCAGAGATACTGTTACTACCGGCGTCAGAGTCAACCAGAATGGAAAAGCCTGATCGAGTCTACTCCCGTTTTCACCATTTATGATGACCATGACTTCGGTACAAATGATTGTGTACCTGGCCCAGACATTGAAAAGCCGGAGTGGAAACGCAAAGTATGGCAAATCTTCAAGCAAAACTGGAACAATCCGGCGTATGGTGGCGGATCAGAGCAACCGGGCTGCTGGTATAGCTTTTATATTGGCAACGTTCATTTCATCATGCTTGACTGCCGTTATTACCGTGATTTAGAAGGTGGCAGCATGATCGGCCCTGTACAAAAAAGATGGTTGTTTGAAACTCTGAAATCTTCCAATGGGACATTCAAGGTATTGGCCTCGTCTGTACCGTGGAGTCCCGGTGTTAAACCTGGCAGTAAAGACACGTGGGATGGATTTAAAGACGAACGTGAAGAGATTTTTTCCTTTATCGAAAAGAATAACATCGATGGTGTACTCCTGATGGCTGCAGACCGGCATCGCTCCGATATGCGCAAAATTCCGCGTTCAAATGGTTACGATTTCTATGAAGTGATGAGCTCCCGCCTCACGAATGTACACACCCATGGACTCGTCAAAAATGCCAAAGGCTCAGAATTCATTATGGGCTACAATAAAAAATGTTCCTTCGGTCTTTTGGAATTCGATACGAAGTTGGAAAACCCTCAAGTCACTTATAAAATCATCAATATTGATAGTGAAAAAATAGATTCCCGTTCTCTGAAATTAAGCGAACTTTCAAACTAAATACAAAGGTAGGGGCAGTTCGGGAACTGCCCCCCTGGTGTATAGACGCTATTTAATGGGCGGTTCCCGAACCGCCCCTACAAAAATCGTTAAAACATTGAGGAAACAAATGAATAATCCAAACAGAGAAACAATAACACAACTCATTGAACTTCCCAACATCGGAAAAGCGATTGCAGCTATATCCACTATTAACCGCAAAAACAATAAATCGCCCAACTTTCGGAGAATATTTTGATTCAGTAAGGAATGCATTTGTTGAAGATGTAGGAAAATATAATGATTATGCAAAGATTTCTTTTACCGGAATAGACCAGCCAGGTATGATATCGTTCACATCCAATGTATCGTTTTCGATGAGCATGACAATATCGGTTCGAGAACGAAAGACTGTAACCACTAGCGTTGGCGGATTGACGGTGATAACTATTTTGGTATCCGCTTCAAGCCAATCGAACACTTTTTCTTCAACTTCCGTATAAACATCATTCGGGGAGATAACTTCCACGGCAAGATCCGGCGAGCCCGGCCAATATCCCACGATAT
>CAZXSQ010000574.1:0-2727 GCA_964643335.1 uncultured bacterium | reverse complement strand
ATATCCTCATCCAGGAGAAGTCAGCCTCGCTCATTATGGTATTCTCTTTCTTGATGAAATGCCGGAGTTTTCACGCAATGTTCTGGAAAATCTGCGTCAACCCTTGGAAGATGGAGTTGTGACCATATCCCGCGTTTCCGGTTCGCTTACCTTCCCAAGCCGGTTTATGCTTATTGGCGCAAGCAATCCCTGTATGTGTGGATTTTTTGGAGATGCAAGGAACGTATGCAAATGTACGCCTAACCAAATCAATCGATATATTTCAAAACTTTCTGGGCCGTTATTGGATCGAATCGACATTCATATAGAAGTGCCCAGTGTCTCATTGGATGACTTGCACTCTCTGGGAAATAGTGAAACTTCTTCATCCATACGGGAGCGAGTCATCAAAGCACGGAATATCCAGATAAATCGCTTTCAAGATGCAAACTTGTATTGCAATGCCCATATGCATTCCAAAGAAATCAAGAAATATTGCCAGATGGATGAAACGGCTCGGGATATATTACGCAGCGGATTGGAAAGACTCGGGCTTTCAGCGAGAGCGTATGACAGGGTGATTAAGGTGGCTCGAACGATTGCCGACCTGGCTGAAGAAGAAAATATATGCCCTCATCATATTACCGAAGCGGTTCAATATCGTGTCTTGGATCGAAGATTGTGGTTGCGATAAGGCAGAATTGTCATGATCGTCATTTCAAACTAAAAAAAAATTTAAATTTAACAATAATTGGCAGATGTAAGAATAGTGATATCTGGTTGTTCGGGTATTTATTATTTTAAATAATAGTATTGAATTATTGAGAAATTGGCCGAGGAGTTATGTGCAGCCTGTGGCCACTTATTTTTATGAAAAAAACATTAAATGAAGAAAAGATATTAATGCCATTTCTACTATTAAAGTTCTCTTCTTATAAAATTTTTTGATGTGGTAAATTGTGCAATAGTAGCGAAGCGGCTCGTCATCTTGATGACTGGATCGCTGATGCAAACGATTGAAAGCATTCAACAGGAAGTCGTTGATCGTATTGTTCGTGCGGTGAATCCGTTGCGGATTATTTTGTTCGGTTCGGCTGCCAAGGGGGAAATGAAAGCGGGTAGTGATCTGGATGTGTTGGTTGTAATGTCAGAGGGGACACATCGGTAAAAGACGGCGCAGGAACTTCACTTCCAAATGTTGAGAATTTCTCTACCAGTAGATATCCTGGTGGCTACTCCAGAGGATTTAAAAAAACATAAGGACAATATTGGATTGTTTTACAAATCTATTTTAGAGGAAGATAAAGAGATTTAGGTAGATTATCACTGAAAGGTTTTCCTATGTCTGATTTATTGAAAAATCCACCCGGGTGAAATTTTGTTGGAAGAGTTTCTAATCGCCTTGGGGTGTCACAAAATGCCTTAGCAAAAGAAATCGGCGTTCCTGCAAATCGTGTAAATGCAATTGTTCGGGGGCGGCGGAATATCACGGCAGATACGGATTTACGTCTATCGCGCTTTTTGGGTTTGTCTGAAGGTTACTGGCTGCGTCTACAGAATGCTCATGATATTATGGAGGCACGGCGAGTATCTGGTGAATCGATTCACTCTATTAAACCGTTGAAGGCCTGTGTTTAGTTTTTTTATCTACATATATATTGTGTCAGGGATGTGGATTGTGGTGATTCTGGTTTGAATATAGGATAACATATAATCACACATTATTCATTTACGAGAGGAAGGAAATCAATGAAGAAACAACCCCAATCATCACGCCGTGATTTTATGAAAGCCGCTGCTACTTCCACCTTTGCGGTGATGACGGCTTCTAAAAACAGGAATGCCGGGGCTGCATCGAGGTCTGCGAATGATCGCATTCAAATTGGAACTATTGGAATGGGCATTATCGGTTTTGAAGATACTTCGACTGCGTTGAAAGTGCCCGGAGTCGAGTTTGTTGCGGCGGCGGACTGTTATGACGGCCGCCTGGTGCACACGAAAGAAGAGTATGGAAAGGACGTCTTCACAACAAAGGACTATCGGGAACTTTTAAGCCGAGATGATATCGATGCTATCTTGATCTGCACGCCAGACCATTGGCATGAAACCATGTCGGTTGACGCCATGGAAGCAGGGAAGGCTGTGTACTGCGAAAAACCGATGGTGCAGCATATCGAACAAGGTGCCAAGGTTATCGAGGCGCAAAAGAAAACCGGTATGGTGTTCGAGGTTGGCAGTCAATTTTCCAGTTCTCTACTGACCAAGAAAGCGAAGGAAATTTATGAGACCGGCGTGATCGGCACGTTGAACATGGTGCATATGATGATCAGCCGTAACTCGGCCATCGGCGCCTGGCAGTATTCCATTGCACCGGATGCGTCACCGGAAACGATCGATTGGGACAGATTCCTCGGCAATGCGCCTAAAATACCGTTCGATGCGGACCGATTTTTCCGTTGGAGAAAATACTGGGATTATGGAACCGGTGTGGCAGGCGACATGTATGTCCACAAGTTTACGGAACTCCATTGTATCATCAGTTCGAATGGGCCAACGAAGGCCATGTCAACCGGTGGGGTTCGCTATTGGACTGAAAAACGTGAATGCCCGGACTTGATTCTCGGGCTGTATGAATATCCCGAAACGGACACTCACCCTGCCTTTACACTGCAGCTGGGCGCGAACTTCGCCGATGGCGGTCATGGTTCAGCATTTCAACTCATAGGCGAAAAGGGCATGATTTCCGTT
>CAZXSQ010000573.1:0-2751 GCA_964643335.1 uncultured bacterium | reverse complement strand
ACTGGATGCCCGCTATCGCCGTAACAGATGACGGTAGAATTCATGTTGTTTGGGACGCATATGATGGCAATAGTTTCAATGTTCAGTACAGGTCATTTAAAAATGGAAGTTGGGGAGATATTGCAGACCTGGCTTCTTCTCCCTCTTTTGAGGGCCGCGCTCAGATTGTAGCGGGTGACAATAAGATGGTCTGGGTGGCCTGGGAAGAAGGCAGCCAAAACTGGGGGGCTCCTTATTTTTCAATGCAAGGCCAGGGGAAAGCACGTGGTTATCATGAAATGAATCAGGAAAAGGGGCCATTGCACACGTATCGCTGCTTGCGCATGGCCGGCATTTCTACCGATGATTCTGGCCATTTACAGCAATCACCCATTTCCAAACCATTACCCATGCCTTCGATTGAAAAGGCGCTGGCGCGGGAGAATCGTCCGGATCATGTCACCATGATGGGAGCGTTTTATGAACGGCCACGGTTATGCAAAGACCGGCACGGTAGAATATGGATCGCTTACCGGCACTTCTACGCGCCTTGGATGGGTATCCCCGGGATGATGTTCCGTTCACATATTGAAGACGGTTTCAAGGTTTATGCGAGATATTTAACCAATGATGGCTGGTCGAAACTATATTCCCCCCACCAATATATACAAGGTGACGGAATGCAGCGCCTGCAAATTACCCCGCATAAAGACGGCATAGCAGCGGTCTGGTCTATTGGACGAACCGACCGGCGAATGAAAGGTGATGATAGATCCAGAGGTATCGCCTGGAGCACGGCTGAAGGCCAAAAGAGTGAAGCGCCGGCCAGTCAGTTGCTGACCTCTCCCTCTTCTTTAACCTCTAGTTCAAAAGAATCTCATGAAACACCAAACACAAAGGTGGAAGTAGGCGGAAAAAGCTATCAATTATTTTATGGCGACTTGCACCGTCACACGGATCTTTCACTATGCCGGGTTCCGATGGATGGCTCGATCGGGGATGCCTACCGTTACGCTATCGAGGCGGCTGAACTCGATTTTCTCGGCGTAACCGATCATTCCCGCGATCTTGCATTAGGAGATAACTTGAGTATGCTTTGGTGGCGAAACCGGAAAGAGGTCAATCGCCATCACCTGCTTTCCAGTTTCTTTCCTTTCTATGCGTTTGAAAGAAGCCACGGGAATACTGCCGATCATAATGTGGTTTCTTTGAACGGAGAGATATTAAGACCGCATACTTATCCGGTTCCTGAATTTTGGAGTGAATTCGGTTCGGATATCATCACCATTCCGCATCAACCCATTCGCCGGGATACCTGGAAGTATCAAGATAACACCCGCCGTCCACTGGTAGAAATCTTTCAAGGCTGCCGAACCAATTCCATTGAAAAAGATGTCCATGAAGGACTTGCTAAAGGATTTCTTTTAGGGTTCATCGCCAGCAGTGATCACATGTCCACCGGCGCCAGTTTTGCCTGTGTCTGGGCGGAACAACCCAACCGGCAGTCGATTTTCAATGCCATGCAGCAACGCCGGACTTATGGTGCCACTGCTAAGATAAAGTTGCACGTACTGTCAGGGAATCACTGGATGGGTGAGGTAGTTCATGCAGATACAATGCCGCCGATTCACGTCAACGCAGAAGGCACAGTGCCTATTAAACTGGTTCAATTTGTTGTTGATGGCAATGTACACAAAACCATTGAACCAAATCAAAAACAAGTGAAGTTGAGTGAATCATTGGATCTGGAAGGAAAGCATTATGTATACGTTTATTTAGAGCAGGAAGACGGGCATAAGGCCTGGTCGTCACCAATTTGGTTCCGCATCGGTCAAAAATAAAGACGGAGTTCTAAATATTCATTTTTCAGAACCTTCCTGCATGTTACGTATGCAAGGGCTTCCGCCGTGGCAGATTGCCCTTGTCCCCCAACCAAGATGAATAAAATAAGTTTTTATCCTGGTCATCCTACAATCCTGGGTATCCAGATTCAGAAATAATTATTTACCGCATCACCTTCCAGTTAATCGGATCTTAATTAAGTTGCAGTTTGTACTATTTCAAAAGGCACTCGCTTCAAATTGAGGGTATTTAAACTGAGATGTTTGGATGCCTTGTCTATGTCCAGTCCAACGGGCCGGCCTTGTTCATCGATATCCAGAATGATTCCCTCTCCAATTTCCAATGTATCACTGCCAGGGCGGTCGGCCAGATCAATATAAAGGCTGTCGGTGTCCGGAAAATATTCGATTTTCATGGTTTAAATCTCCTATCGGGAAATGCATTGTGGATAGTGGTTTCGTCAGCGAGCGTGATAACACGCAAAAAACGATCGTCCAATTCGTTGACCTTAGACCAGAATCGTATTCTTTCCCCATCCTTTTGAACCTCTTTACGAATCGCATTCTCAATAGCTTTTATGCACATCTCTTTTGTCAAGTAGGGACGTCTCTTCAAAAACCTTTGTCTCAAAATATTTCGTGAAAGTATATTTCATATACTTCAACCGAATAATATTATACACCCTATGCCAAGGTGGTCTTGTTTTCCATCTGACATTTTATGGATAAATGAATTTAAGATATAAGCCACATCTCGCCCGGATGGGTAGGTCTGCCTTTCATCCTAATTGTATTTGGAATATTCATTTTTCATAACCTCGCTGCATGTTACGTATCCAAGGGCTTCCGCCGTGGCGGATTGCCCTTGCCACCCAGTCCTCCCTGAGGCGTACCAACCTCCGTCTTTTCGACCTTTTCGGCCTCCAGAACT
>CAZXSQ010000572.1:0-2805 GCA_964643335.1 uncultured bacterium | reverse complement strand
ACCAGTCTCCGCAGCGAAGACTGTTCCAAGTTGATTATTTTTAACGTGCTGATAAAGAGGACCTGAAATATTCATAATAATTCTTCCGTGTTGAGAGCCGGGAGGTGACATTTTCTTGAGTTCTCCTTGAATCAGCTCATAGCAGAAATCATCATTCGGCATCCGAAAGAGTTCTTCTGCTGTCATCCGTTGTACTGTGGTAGCCATCGTATCAAACACCTCCTTTTCATCATTTCATGCATAGTATCGCAGAAAATTTCTATTTTTACAGGTAGAAAGTTATACGTGTGAGGGGTGGCAAGGGCATGACCGCCTTAGCGGTCAGCCCTTGTCTGGCAAAGTGCAAGGGCTGCTTCGCTTGCCCTTGGCACACATCGGCACATTACTCTTCCATAACAAGGATAATATTCTTCGATCCCGATGGATAAAGTGAGGAAGCATAGATAGGTTCAGAATCATTTAGATCCTGATAGGCCTTGATTTGATAGTCTTGTTTCGGCGGCAGATTCTCAATCCAAAACCGTACGTGCTCGTTGGTTTTTCCCGTCGATACAACTCCACCATTATTGAATATATCAAATGTATTGACATTTGGACTTGTAACTTCAAGATACATACCCCGAACCGGTGTTTTTCCTTTAAGCAGTATACCAGAGAGAAAACTTTCTCTCTGAAGGTGGATATCGTACTCCATTACGTTTTCGTTATCATCCATCACCACTTCTTGAAAAAATTCCGTGAACATATTCCACCAACCGCCATCGGGTAAAACAGGAGTCCCCGCCTGTGTCTTTCCCGCACTGGGTAAACCAAGCGTCCTCGCTTGTGCTTTTTACTCCAATGCGGGTAGATCAGACGGTGCTGTTCTGTGAACCCCGGCAGGTCAAACGGTGGTGCAACTCCCACCGAACAAGTAGTCAACAAAAAAACGCCCAGTTCAAAAAAACGTTGGGCGCCCAACAAATTAAATAAGAGGCAGAAAGACGAGATAAAAAAACAAACAGCCGGGCAACCCTCAGGGGTTGGACGGCTAAACACTTTCAATGATCATGGACACTATCCATTGGGTGATTAGTGCATGGGCAGTGCTGTGCTTCATCTACCCTTTAGGAAAACAGCACATAACCATGTGTGTGATTCCACAAAACCAAGTCCCAGCGGGGCAACAGCACGTAGCCGTGGGTGTGAACCCACGGTGGTGTAACCCCACGGAAACCTATACCCCCACAAAAACCTTTTACAAAGACCCAGAATTCTCAATGATTCCATTAAAAGAATCCACCTTCAAACTGGCGCCGCCGACCAAGGCTCCGTCTATATCTGGTTGGGTTAAAAGGTCCTTGGAGTTGCCTGGCTTGACGCTCCCGCCGTATTGAATGCGAACGGTATCTGTTGTGTCTTGATCATAGAGTTCTTTAATAAGGTTGCGGCAGAAGGCATGGACAGCCTGGGCGTCATCAGGGGTGGCTGTTTTGCCGGTTCCGATAGCCCAAACGGGTTCGTAGGCGATGATCATGTTTTTGACCTGTTCGGCTGTAAGTCCCGCGAGTCCGCCGCGCAGGTGATTTTCCACGACCTCTTCTGTTTTTCCAGCTTCGCGTTCCTGCTCTGTTTCGCCGATGCACATAATGGGGATCAGTTTGTTTTCAAAAGCACACTTGACTTTTTCATTGATAAATTCATTGCTTTCGTTGAAGAGTGTCCGGCGTTCCGAGTGACCGATAATGACATACTGGCAGCCGCAATCCAGTAAGAAGTCTGGTGATATCTCTCCAGTATAGGCTCCATCCGATCGGGGGTAGAGATTTTGAGCACCCAATCCGATTTTGGTGCCATCGATCACCGGACGGATTGTTCGAATCGTTGTATAGGGAGGGCAAAAAACGATATCCACCTTATCCGTCTGTCCGTGTTTATCCGCGATGCCTTTGGCCAGTGAAGTGGCAGCGTCCTCCGTACCAGCGTTCATTTTCCAGTTTCCAGCTATGATAAGTTTGCGCATGAAAACGATTCTCCTCTTTTTTTTAGTGTGTTTGAGTTAAAGAAAATATTTTATCACCTGCACCTGCTTCTCTACAGGCCAGTGACCAGGTGCGAAAGGGATCATTCTCCGATAATCTTGACCAACGCTCTCTTTCGTCTGCCGCCGTCGAACTCCCCATAAAAAATCTGTTCCCACGGCCCGAAATCCAATTTGCCGCCGGTGATGGCAACAACCACTTCGCGGCCCATGACCTGGCGTTTCATGTGTGCGTCTGCATTATCCTCCCCCACATTGTGGCGATACTGTTTCACCGGTTCGTGCGGGGCCAGTTTTTCGAGCCAAACGTCATAATCATGATGCAGCCCGGATTCGTCGTCGTTAATGAATACACTGGCGGTAATATGCATGGCGTTGCACAACACCAGCCCATTCTTCACACCGGATTCCCGTAAACATTCTTCAATCTCAGGCGTAATATTGATAAACGCCCGCCGTGTAGGAACATTGAACCAAAGTTCTTTACGGTAATGTTTCATTGAATTTGGCCTCCTTAATTATTATTTTTCAATTCTTTTTCCGAGACTACTTTTAGAATTCTATCGTGTACCATTAAAATCTTATCTTTTAAAAGTATACCCAATAAGATTCTTGCATGACTCATTTTTATTAAAGATTAAGATTCGGGCATTCTATTATCCCAAAAGTACCCCAAAAAACGCAAGCTGATAGTCAGCGGGCAACGCACATGGAAATGTGATTACGTTACAAACATAACCCTATTAAAGATAGTGACATATTTCCTTCAGCTCAGGGAAATCATG
>CAZXSQ010000571.1:0-2834 GCA_964643335.1 uncultured bacterium | reverse complement strand
TTGAAACCGTCCGCTTGATGAATAATTCACGAGTTGACGCTCTTCGCCCTCAATACCGCAATTTCCTGGTCATGAATCTAACACAGCCTTTGCTTCGCGATTTCGGCTTTGACGTAAACAGAACCGATATACGCTTATCCGAGAACCGGGTAAAACAAGCCGCTCAAGCCTACTTGAATAGAGCGCAGCGTTTGGGTGAAAGCATTGAACTTGCCTATTATGATCTTTCCAAAGCGCTTTCCACTCATACCCATCGTATCGAATCACAAAAATTAGCCCAAGAGTTATGGGAAGGAAACCGGCAGAAATACGAAGCCGGTATTGTTCCCATCAGCGAGGTACAGGAAGCCGAAACCGCCGTCGCCTCAAGAAACGAAGAAGTGATCATGGCCAAACAACAAGTGGAAATTGCTTTGAATCGTTTAAAAGACCTGCTGGAAATTCGAGAAGGCGATCCACTCTATGCTCAACTTTTCTTAACAGAGGACATACCGGATATAAGTAAAGACTATCCTGAATTCGAAACGGCGTTAAAAAATGCATTCAATAATCGTCCTGATTTAGATCGTCTTCGGACAGAAATCGCAGCATTGGATATCCGGCTTGAATATTACAAAAACCAGAAACTCCCCCGTGTGGATTTAGAGGGGACATTAGGCTTCAACGGGCTTTCAGGCCAGGAGCGGCAAATCCCCTCGTTCGGTGAAGGATTTGTTCCTTCCAATCCTCATGTAGGCAATTACTGGGATTCTTACGGCAACCTGGCGGAAGGAGACGGCATAGAATGGTACATCGGTTTTAAAGTCTCTTATCCCATAGGCAATCGAGCCGCTGAAGCGCGTTACCGCCGTACCGACCAGCAAAAAGTACAGGCACTCTATTCACTCAAGCGGCTTGAAGGAACGATAGAAACCGAAGTGAAAAACGCCCTGGTGAATGTCAACCGCAGTCTTGAACGTGTCCAGGTAACCGAGCGTTTTTACGAATTGGCCGAAATCTCATTGCAGCAAGAAATGGAGCGGTTTCAAGAAGGGACGTCGGATACATTTCGCATTTTGGATTTCCAGGATGATGTTATTGAAGCACGAATACGGCGTGTCAATGCATTGGTTGACTATCATCGGGGACTGGCCAATCTCTCCCGCGCCATGGGCAAGAATCTGGAACGGCATGATATTTTGTTGGAAATTGATGCCTCCAATTTGAATTTAGAAGGAGAATCTGAATGATTAATTCCATAACCAGTAAGATTCGGTTTTTTATTATAGTCTCGGTATTTATCTTCCCCATTTTGTTTTCTGGCTGTGCAGATGAGAAAGTGGAAACAGTCCGGCAGAAAAAAGTTATTCCTGTGATTGTCAAAGGAGCGGAAATACGTCCGGTCGAATACAAACTTAACCAGGTAGGTTCCTTGGAAGCGGACAAAGAAGTCATGCTGCGCTCTGAAATTGAGGGAAAAGTGACAGAATTGTTTTTTACAGAAGGCAGTGAAGTCAAACAAGGGGAAGTCCTGGTGCAATTGGACAACGCCAAAATCCAGGCGGAAATCCATAACCTAAACGCTCAAATCACTCAGTTGAATATCCGTATGGCCAATAAGAAAAAAGAACTGGAAAGAAACCGTCCTTTGTTAAAGCAAAATTTGGTTTCCCCTCAGCTGTTCGACAATCTGAAGACTGAGATCGATGAAATTGAAGCCCAGATTACACAAGCCAAAGCGAATCTAGCATTGCAGCGTGAACGTCTGGACGATACAAAAATCGTTGCCCCATTTGACGGTATTGCCGGGGCGAGAAATATTTCAATCGGCGACTATTTGAAAGAAGGCGATCCAATCTTATTAATTGTAGATTTAGACCCTGTTGAAATCAGTTTCCAAGTTTCAGAAAAACTCCTTCCTGAAATTTCTATCGGCCAGGAAACTATAGTAACCATGGATTCATATCCTGATCGGGAATTTCAAGGGAATATATTTTTTATCTCACCGGATGTTCATGTCGATACTCGCACTGCCGAAGTAAAAGCCCGGATTAACAATGAGGAACGTTTACTGAAACCGGGTATGTTTGCACAGGTGGCCATCGTCTATGACATCCACGAAAACGCTTTGACTATTCCCACAGAAAGCATTATTCAAACTGAAAATGAAACATTCATCTACATTGTTGACGATCAAAACCGCGCCCACAAAATTACGATTCAAATGGGTAAGACAACCGATGAATGGACCGAAGTCCTCAATCCTCAATTTACACCGGATGCAAAGATCATCGTGGAAGGGAAATATGCCGTCAATGAAGGATCACAAGTCGAGATTCAGCAATCACCCGCAGTAACGAGTTGATTTACTCAGGAGCACAAAGTAATGTTTTTACCAAATTTTTCAATAAGAAGACCGGTTGCGGCTACGATGATCATAACGGCCTTGGTGGTTTTCGGAATCATCGGTCTTGGCCGTCTTGGCATTTCTCTCTACCCGGATGTCGATTTCCCCATGGTGACAGTCACCACCGAATGGCAAAATGCCCGTCCAGAAGAAGTGGACAATGAAATCACAGATGAATTGGAAGATGCTATCGGTGGTGTGAGCGGCATTAAACACATCAAATCGAAAAGTATGCAAAGCCGGTCTGTGATCAATATAGAATTCGAACTCTACAAAGACGTGGATATCGCTGCACAGGAAGTGCGGGATAAAGTCTCTGCGCGTTTGGACAATATTCCCCTTGAAGCCGAAGTCCCGGTCGTCGATAAATTAGATATCAATGCCCAACCTATTATGTGGTTAGCCATAACAGGCCAATACGCGATCGAAGAACTCACTCGAATCGCTG
>CAZXSQ010000570.1:0-3027 GCA_964643335.1 uncultured bacterium | reverse complement strand
TCCTTTCAGCCCCTCGGATCACGCGGATTTGCTAGTCGAACTTCGTACTCTCCAGCACTTATATTTTATACATTTTTAATTAAAAATATAATATGCTATTTAATAATATGCTATTTAAGAATGATACGTTCTTTAAATTTTATACATCGGAGAATCTCCCCTCATGGGAACAACCATTCTTCTAGCCGATGACCATCAAATTGTCCGTGATGGGCTTCGTACACTGATTCAAAAAGAAGAAAACATGGAAGTAGTCGCCGAAGCCAGCGACGGTAATTCGGCCGTTGCACTCGCCATAGAACATCAACCGGATGTTATAATTATGGATATTACTATGCCGGATCTAAACGGAATCGAGGCCACACGCCGGATTCTCTCAAAATTTCCTTCCACCAAAGTTATTGCCCTATCCATGCATTCCGATAAAAGATTTATAGCGGAAATACTCAAAGCCGGCGCCAAAGGCTATATGCTAAAGGACTGCGCTTTCCAAGAATTGGCCAACGCCATCCGCACTGTTATGAACAATGAAACATATTTATGCCCTTCCATTGCGGGATTGGTTGTCGGAAACTACATGGAACAATTGTCTTCAGATGAATCCTCCGTTTTTTCAATTTTAACGGCCAGAGAACGCGAGGTATTGCAGCTCTTGGCCGAGGGGATTAACACAAAAAGAATTGCTTCCAAATTAAATCTCAGTCCAAAGACAATTGAAACACACCGCCGAAACATATTTGACAAACTGCAAATGAGCAGCATCGCAGAACTCACCAAATATGCAATTCGAGAAGGATTAACCTCCCTGGATAAGTAAAATCGGTTGGCGAATCGAACCTACAACTTATCAAGAAAAGCCGAGACATGTTGAGTATTTTGGTTCGATGGTGTATTCTCGTATATAGTCTATGCTTTATTAATTTTAACGAAGCATAATGCTATTTAAAGTAGCGATGGAGGATGGATCACCATGTTTGATCCATTACTTTAAAGAAAATGGAAATTAAAGCGGTGTAAAGGACGGTTCACGAAGAAAATGGAAATTAAAGCGGTGTAAAGGACGGTTCACGAACTGTCCCCCAGCGTCTTGCTTGTGGCACACACGCTAAAAAAGGAGAACATACGATGACACAGAAAAACAAATTCAAATCTTGGTGGTTCGGTTTTTTTGTAATAATGTTGATGATAACAAATATAGGACTCATTGATGTCGCTGCTTCTCAAGAACAAGTGGCTCAGGACATCTTGGAATCCGCCGGGATTCAAGGGGGACTGATTGTTCATTTAGGCTGTGGCGATGGAAGATTGACGGCGGCACTGCATCAAAATAACCGGTATCTGGTTCACGGTCTGGATAAATACGCTGAGAATGTAGACCAAGCACGTGATTTTATAAAATCTTTGGATTTGTATGGCCCTGTTTCTATTGACCGTTTAACCAGTAACCATCTTCCTTACACTGACAATATTGTAAACCTGCTTGTCGGAGAGGAACTTGGGGATGTTCCCATGACAGAAGTCATGCGGGTACTCGCTCCAAACGGAAAAGCCTATATCCGAGAAGAAGGCAAATGGCAAAAAACAACCAAGTTTCGGCCTGTCTCCATGGACGAATGGACTCATTTTCTTCATAACTCAACCAACAACGCCGTTTCGCAAGATACAGTTGTGGATCATCCCAATCACATTCAATGGATAGGGAAACCCAGAACGGCAAGAAGCCATGATCATTTGGCCAGCATGAGCGCGGCGGTCTCATCGGGAGGGCGAATTTTCTACATTACTGATGAAGGCCCCACAGAAGCGCTGACTTTGCCACCAAAATGGAAGTTGGTCGCTCGGGATGCTTTTAGTGGTGTTTTATTATGGGAAAAACAAGTTGGTCCATGGGAAGGCCACCTTCGCGGTTTCCGAAGCGGGCCTCCTGAACTCGCGCGCCGGCTGGTCGCAATAGGTGATCAAGTTTATGTAACTCTTGGTTACGGCAAACCGTTGACGGTGCTGGACGCAGCCACAGGCGAACTTATAAAAACATATGACAGAACCGATGACACCCTCGAGATTATTTACAAAGACGGCATATTGTACTTAGTGAAAGGCAAGATGGATATTGCTGAAGTCATCAAAAGACGCCGTGCCAGCCCTCCACCCCGTCAAAAACATCTTCTGGCTCTGGAAGCGAAAACCGGCAATATTATATGGGAGTTATCCAATTCTGATACACAAGAGATAATGCCTTTAACCTTGGCCGTTGCTAAAGACCGAGCTTTCTTCCAGAATCCGGATAACGTCGTATGTCTCGACGCACAAACAGGTGATGTGGAATGGCGAACCAGCCGGCCCATTGTAAAGCAGCGATGGGGTTGGTCCACGCCAACGCTGGTGGTGCATGACAACGTGGTATTATCTGCCGACCGGAAAGCGCCGGATTTATCTCAAGGGAACAACCGTCCAGAACAGATTGAATGGGATCCTAGCAGCAGGGGCGGGGAGGCACCTCCAGGAGAACTCATTGCCTATTCAGTCAAAAACGGTGATGAACTTTGGCGATGTAAGTGTCAAGAAACCTATAACGCACCACCGGATGTCCTGGTCGTGCAAGACTTGGTATGGACTGGAGAACTGGTCAGGTCACGGCAACCGGGCATCACCGCCGCACGGGATGTCAGTACGGGAGAAATTAAAATGCTGCGGCCAAAAGACCAAGAATTTTATTCATTTGGTTTTGGGCATCATCGCTGCTATCGGAACAAAGCCACCACGGAATTTCTTCTCCTTGGCCGTTCCGGTGTCGAACTTCTCAATGTATTCACAGGTGATGTTACAGCAAACCACTGGATTCGGGGAACTTGTCAATATGGAATCATGCCAAGCAATGGGCTGCTATATGTTCCTCCCCATTCTTGCGCCTGTTTCATCGAGGCAAAACTAAATGGATTTCTGGCGATGGGTTCAGATTTAGATGTACTGAGTATTCAATCCGATCCACAAGATGAGAAGAGATATGAACATGGTTTAGCCTATAAA
>CAZXSQ010000569.1:0-3158 GCA_964643335.1 uncultured bacterium | reverse complement strand
CTGCGGGACACACCACCTCCAGGAATCTCCACCATCAAAGAAATAAGCCAACTGCTGGATGAAGAACCACTCTTTGGACCAGAACTGCTAAAGTTCCTGAATTGGGCAGCCGATTATTACCTCGCCTCATTGGGTGATACTTACGCCGCCGCCTATCCCTTTGCCCCGAATGTGCGGCCCCGTATGGTCAAAGTCGTTATACTTGACGATCAAATCCGGCAGACAGGCAGCATACCCGAGACAATAAAAGGCGAAAAACAACGCCAGGTACTCGAATTCATGATCAACCGCAAGTCTCTGCTTTCGCCTTCAGACATTGTCCGTGAGGTAGGAGTCTCATCATCAACCTTGCAAACATTGGAACAAAAAGGGCTTCTAAAAATCAGCAGCCGTGAATCGCTGCGCGAAACTCCCTTCCTTATTTATTCTTCACCACAATGTTTAACCTTAACGGATGAACAACAAGCTGTCGTCTCAGCCATTGAACGCGCCATTCACGAATCCTTCCCCAAACCCCTTTTGATACAAGGCGTGACAGGCAGTGGAAAAACGGAGATTTACCTTCAGGCGATCCAGCGCATTTTAGAAATTGGAAAAACCGCCCTGGTCATGATCCCGGAAATATCATTGACGCCGCAAACAATGGATCGATTCCGCTCGCGTTTCGGTGATCTTGTAGGCATACTACATAGTTCGCTTAGACAAGGTGAACGGTACGATGAATGGCGCCTCACCCGGCAGGGGAAAAGACGAATCATTGTTGGAACCCGTTCTGCGATTTTTGCACCGCTGGAAAATTTGGGATTAATTATCGTTGATGAAGAACATGAAGGTTCCTACAAACAATCCGATCCCAGTCCGCGCTATCATGGCCGCGATCTCGCGGTCGCCCGAGCGCGCATGGCCGGAGTACTATGTCTATTAGGATCGGCCACCCCAGCAATCGAATCTTCTTACAATGTCCGCATCAATAAATATGAAGGCATGAGATTGACCAAACGGGTATCCCGCCATGGACTGGCACACGTCGAACTGGTTGATATGCGCGGACGGGCTGAAGAGGAAGAGATTCTCTCAAAAGACCTGCAGGATGCATTATGGGCACGTTTCGAGGTACACCAGCAATCCATCCTGTTTCTCAACCGCCGGGGCTTCGCCACGACGCTGGCCTGCAAGCACTGCGGTCAGATCATCACTTGCGATCATTGCAGCGTTGCGTTGGTCTATCACCGTTCAAGCAACGTTTTGTTGTGCCACCACTGTGAATTCAGACGCGATGTGCCGGAATACTGCCCCTCGTGCAAAGACAAGTTCATTAGGCAACGTGGATTCGGAACCGAGCGCATTGTTCATGAAGTGGAAAAATTGATCCCCGATGTTCGCATCGTACGGCTGGATCGCGATACTACGCGCCGTAAAGGTGAACATGACCGCCTGCTGACTCCATTCCGGCACGGCGAGGCGGACATCCTGGTCGGCACACAGATGATCGCAAAAGGCCTTGATTTTCCCAACGTAACGCTGGTAGGCGTGATCAACGCCGACTATGCCCTGTCACTGCCCGATTTCCGCGCCGCCGAACGTACATTTACCTTGCTAACACAAGTCGCAGGCCGGGCTGGACGCGGCACCAACGCCGGTGAAGTGCTGATCCAAAGCCACTGTCCCGGCCATTACAGCATTCAGTTGGCTTTACAGCAGAATTACGATGTTTTTTATGAGAAAGAAATACGCTACCGGCGGCTGATTGGATTTCCCCCATTTTCCCGGTTAGTATTGTGGCGTGTAGAAGGAGCAAAAGAAGATCAGGCACGCGGCACGGCATGGGAACTCTACAACATTTTATCCGACGGATTAAAAAATGAAAAAGGCGTGACCATTCTCCCCCCCGTCGAAGCCCCGCTTTACCGCCTGCGTGACCATTACCGCTGGCAGGTAGCCCTCAAAAGCCGCGACTACCGCGCCTACCGCCCCCTCCTATCCAGCGAAAAACTCAAAGACTTCATGCTGCGCCGCCAAAAAGGCCTCCGCATCGTCCAAGATGTTGATCCATGGGACATGCTGTAAATCACAAGGGAGGGCGAGAAAAGGGTGCCAAGGGTACGTCGTTCGTACCCTTGATGTGACACGTCAAGGGTGTAAACAGCACACCCTTGGCACCCCTGCACCCCTGAGGAGGGCAAGGTTCCCACTGAATAATGTACCGTACCATGGGTAAAGCAAGCGTCCCCGCTTGCAATTGAAGCACAATCCGCCACGGCAGGATAATTGTAGGGGCGGTTCGGGAACCGCCCCACCGAAGATGTACATGTGAACATGTAGGGGCGGTTCGGGAACCGCCCTTTCTCTACCCAATACGCCTAAGGAGGGCGGTTCTCGAACCGCCCCTACCCTACATTCACACAGACTCATATTGTAGAGAACGCAAATTAATCGGGTGTGTACGTTTTGATAAATGCAAAATCTCAATCCCAACCACTTCATTCTGCTCATTAAAATCCAATATCACCCCTGGCGACACTTCTTCCGATTCGATAATCTTGGATTCATCGAGGCGGAAATAGAGGGCGTCTGTTTTCTCATCGATATTTAATCGCATTTTTTTCTCATTCTACGGTCGAAATATACTGTAATGATGTGAACCGGTTCAACATTTCGATCTATTACAACCCGCAATACACGATTTCCATATTCAAGAATTTTACCCAATCTATGTTCTAATTCAAAATCTTCCTTATCCGGTTCAATCCATTCTGGATTACATAATACCTGTTCCATATATTCTATAGGTATTTCTCGTTCAAGTAATACTTTATTAGCATGTCTTGTCAAAATATAGTTCATGCTTAAAACAATAATATTGAGGATATTAATAACTCTATAATTTAAGAAGTTTAATGCTGTAGCAGTATGACCAAAGAGACATCAAACCTACACCGCCTGCTGCTTATCCCCAAATTCTTTATGCTTCAGGACAAAAGTGGTCAGGATGATGCATACTAGGATCAGGAGTAGCAGCGTTATCACGGAGCGTTCGAGGGTGTCGGGGGGATGTTGGCTTAATAGTGCTGAGATGCCAGTTTGGCTTCTTTCGTGGGGGAAGAGGGATTGTAGATAGTGCTTGATGGTTAAACGGTTCGCCGTGCCGGGAAGATAGG
>CAZXSQ010000568.1:0-3158 GCA_964643335.1 uncultured bacterium | reverse complement strand
GAGGGAGGCCGATTTGGAGGCGGGGGATTCGATTTATGGGAGAATCATCATCAACCGCTTTGGGTCGATGTCTATGTGCCCAAAGAAACACCGGCAGGCAGTTATACTGGCTCCGTTCAAATACTGGCTCACAACGCAACACTTGTGGAGGTACCAGTACATTTAACTGTATGGGATTTCACACTCCCTGAGGGCCCCACCCATGAAAATCATTTCGGCGGCTTTAGATATGTACAGCGTTACTACGGACTTGAAGCAGATTCAGAGCAATTCCAAAAGTTGGAAGACAAATATTGCAGAATGATGGCGAACCATCGCATCAATCCTCCAATTCCCTCACGCTATTACCCCGAAGTGACTGAAGACGGCAGTATTCAATTTGATAATGAGACAGAGCGGAAACTCGCTTATTTTGTCATGCGCCACCATATGACTAATGTTGAAATCCCCCGCGCACCTTTCCGTGATGTGCTGGGGGAAGATCGTGAAAAAGCGATCAATTACTACCGTTCATGGTATGCATTTATTGAGAAGAAAGGCTGGGAAGATGGCGCATATCTTTATATGCTGGACGAACCCAACGACGCTGAAGCCTATGAGCGCGTTCGGCAATTGGGGGCTTTAGTGCATGAAGCGGAACCTCGAATTCGATGCTTGGTGGTGGAACAACCATACACACAGAATCCAGAATGGGGAACGTTGAACGAAGCCATCGATATTTGGTGTCCACTATTCGGATTCATTCATCACCCAAGCATCAAGCGTGTGCAATCACAAGGTGACGAAGTGTGGAGTTACTCGGCACTGGTGCAAGATGCTCCGAGTTATCATCCCGAATATGACAAAGTAAGAGATGATAACCCGCCTTACTGGCAGATCGATTTCCCGGTTCTCAGTTACCGCATCGCCCCATGGTTAAACCGCCGTTACGACATTACCGGCCTATTGTATTGGTCGACAGTATGCTGGTTCGCACCGAGACGAAATCCATGGGATGATCCAGGTTTCAGAATTCGTTTCAACGGCGATGGTTTTCTTTTCTACCCCGGTGAAGATGCGGGCATTGACGGTCCCATCGCGAGCATCCGGCTTAAGAACCTTCGCGAAGGGATGGAAGATTATGAGTATTTTGCCATTCTGGAAGAACTCGGTGGTGAAGAAGTTGTCGAGGAGATAGTTCAAGAAGCAGTGCCTACCTGGGGATCATGGAATAAAGACCCTTACAATCTATTGGAACTGCGGGAAAAATTGGCGCTTGAAATCATGAATAGAAAATAAAAAATATGTAACGCCGGCATCTTGCCGGCTTATGCCGCCGAGACAGCGGCGTTACGTTAATTCCTAATTGAGAGACTTTAATAAAAATTAATGAGTAAGAATTTAATCATGAAGTGAATTTTATGTATGTATCACACAAGATAATAAAAATACTGACATCGTTATTACAAATCCTGCTGGCCGTGTTTTTCATATCCTCTACAACATGTACCGCCTCGGAAGACCAAGCATGGATCGAGAAAATCAGACCCGATCATCCGCGTTTATTTATAAACAAAGATCTATGGCCGAGTATCAAAGAAAGAGCGTTGAATGAGGAAAATGAGTGGTATCAGTCACTCAAAAGACGGGTGCATGATTATCCAGAAAATCCCACCTCTGAAAGCAAACGCGAAGATTTCGCTTATCAGAAAACCGAGGACGGAGATTACGAAAAAGTAAAAGTTCCACGTCCTGCCGAATGGGGATCGGAGGCTATGGAAACTGCTTTTGTTTACCTGGTCACTGAAGATAAAAGTTATTTGGAGAAAGCCAGGAAAATGCTGGAGGTCAGTGTTGAGGTATTCAATGAATGTTATGAAAAAGGTATGACGGTCAACTGGTATTCAACCAGCCGGGTTTGCGCTCTGGCCGCTTATGACTGGATTTATAACGATTTATCACCACAGAAACGCCGTGACATAATGGTTCCATTGCTCAAACATGTTCAAAATACACAACCCGGCCGCGGCAAAAAAAGGATTTACCGCTTAAACGGCAGTGATCACACAACTGGATTCTACGGTGAACGAAACATCGTTTGGTTCGCCGGTCTTGCAGCTTATGACGATGGCATTGACGATAAAACCGCTCTGCGTTTTCTTAAACTGGGACATGAATGCAACATAGACATGTTCAATTACCGGAAGAAGTGCGCGGGTGATGACGGCGGTCTGGCATCGGCATCGGTCAATTATGCGATGGGGGCGTATCCATGGGCACAATTCAATTATTTGCATACCTGGAAATCCGCGACAGGTGAGGATATCGCTTCAAACTGGCCGCACCTGGCTTATTTTCCGGTTTGGGTCTATTGGAACTGGATTCCTGGTCCGTATCCTAGACAGTTTGGAACCGGAGATTCCTATCATTACACCAATGCTTTACCGATTCATTCGCTATATACGCACATGTCGCAGATCATGCATTTTTATTGGGATTCCTATCCGGACTGTGCCGCACAGGCGGCTTATATCCGCAAGATTTTACCTGAAAAGGCACAACATTACCGGTGGACATGGCCGATCTATCCGTTTTTACTCCTGGATTTGGAAAAAGCGCCCGAGCCGCAAAAACCATTGGACATCGATCTTCATGCCAGGCATTTCGAAACGCTGGGGCAGATATTCATGCGCTCGGGAATGAGCAAGGATGATACGTATAGTCTATTTACCATCGGCTCGCGTGTGCCCAGTCACAAGCAGCATGACGAAAATAATTTCGTTATCTATAAAAAAGGCTATCTTGCGCTGGATTCAGGAACCCGCGGAAGAGAAACCGGCTATCAGCTGCGACATTATTATTCACAAACGGTAGCGCATAACTGCATACTCATTCATATGCCGGATGAGCCGTTTCCTGGGTATTGGGGAATGGCCTATCCGGGTGAGGAAGGACAAATCAGCTGTGGCGGGACGTACAAAACAACCGGCGGTGAATGTGTGGCCTTCGAAACCAACGATCATTATACCTACGTTGCCGGTGACGCCACACCATGCTACCGGCCGGCGAAATGTGAACTCGCTCTGCGGCAATACGTGTTTACCATGCCGAACTACTTTGTCATTTGTGACCGGGTCACCTCGACAAACAAAGATTATAAAAAAGAGTGGCTGCTGCAT
>CAZXSQ010000567.1:0-3293 GCA_964643335.1 uncultured bacterium | reverse complement strand
GCATGATCGGCTTGCTGGCGGCAGCCTTGGCAAGAAAATCATTAGTAGGTTACATAACCGGCTTTGCATTCTTGGGCATGACCTACTTGGAAAACCTTGCCGCTCCACTGGAATTCTTAACCTACTCACTACGCAACCGTTATGACAATTTACGCTTTTTTGAAGAGCACAACTGGCTGATCGCAAAAATATTCTTTGTGTTCATATCCCTAATGCTTATGACCGTTATTTTGAAAGTTTCGAAAGAGAGTAAGCGGCGCTATTCATTTTCCCTAGCAGTTCTCATTTTAATAGCGGCTTCTTATGCAGGATTGAATACAATTTGGAATTCTACTCCGGCACCGAAACCTTATTTAGCAGAACCGGCAATTGTGCTCAATGTACATCAAGATGAGTTTAGATTAAGCCTCACCACAGCTCAAAACACTCTGCAGTGGGAGAATAATCGAAAGAGTGAAAAGGTGGTTTATACATATCACGAATATCAACGTGAGGGTAACCAGTGGAAGAAACAGGAAGAAATGACAACGCCCGGCCCTGCTGCCAACCTCACATTGCTCAAGATCGACCTGGAAGCAAGAATCATCCCTGCAGAGAAAAATATCGACGCCACCGCAATGCTGACAGTGCGCGTCAAACAAGAAAAAACAAATTGTTTATCTTTTAATATCCCTTGGGAATTTGCAGTCAAATCAGTTTCAGTAAACGGTAAATTGGGTAAATTCAAAAAATACGGTGATCTGGTTTCAGTAAGCACTGTTGAGGAGTATATAGAAGATGATGTAGTTCAATGCCAGATACAATACGGTGGCCGATTAGTTCCTTTCAAAAAAGATAAGGAAATTTTTACCGGAAACTTCATCACTACGAATCGCTGGTTTCCTACCACCTGGACCAATTATTTCGATACCTATGGATTTTATGCCACGGTATGGCTGCCGGATGAATTTTACGTAGTTTCGAAATCTACCGAAGCTGAACAAAATGGTTTCCGGGCCCATCGCATTGAACTGGATCGTTGCAATGATCCTGTCTTATACGCTGGTAAATATAATCGATACGAAACTCAATTGAGAGATATCCCCATTGTTCTGTTCACATTTACAGAAGACACACAATTAGCGGATGAAATTTTAAATAGATGTAAAGAGGCTCTTGAATATTACGAACAACGTTACTCACCTTTTCCCCATCGTTATCTTGCCGTAGTTGAAGACCCGTATCAGAAATCGGGGGGGATGGCCGACCCATCGTTGATCAAGATGCAATCTATTCAATGGACACCCGAGAAACGTGAGCGTTTCATGAGTTTGTATATTCCGCATGAGATCGCTCATCAATGGTGGGCCAAGCCTTATCCCAGCTGGCTTTGCGAGGGAATGGCGGTTTTCTCAAATTTCGGCTTTTTGAACCCCAAGCGGGAAGAAAAAGCGAAAAAAGAACTCATCGTGGAAATGAACCGCTTGTTCAATCAATACCGGTTCTATGGCAGCGAGTCCCCCTTGCTGCACGAACGCAAAGCACAAACCCTCTACACACGTGGATTTTACCTTTTCAAAATGCTTTGTATGAAAATGGGGGACAAAGCCTTCTTTGATCTCGTGAAGAATTTTCAAAAAACTACCACCGCTGACAATGGATACGATCAAGACCAGGTTGTTGAAATCCTGCTTGAACGAATGCAGCAACTATCCGATTCGTCAATCTATCAATTTTCTGAAGATTGGCTGAAAACCCTTAAGAAATACGACCCGGAGTTAAGCAAAGTGGCCGTTATCCAAGAAAATGATACCTATTCCACTCAAGTTGAATTGAAGCATCAAGGAGAAATCAGATATCCTGTCACGTTACGTTTCCAATTCAAAGACGGTAGCGCCAAAGATCTTATTTGGGATGCCAGTAAAGATGTAAACCAAAAAACATGGAAACTAGATCGTGAGGTTATATCTGCAGAAATTAATCCTGGCAAACTGTGCTTGGACTGGAACCAAAACAACAATCGGGTAACCGCTATTTCCGAAGTAATAACCACAGCCGCTGAATCAGAAACGAAACTGAATAAAAATGAAGGCTGGACAACATGGACATCCGTTGATGGATTACCTTCAGAGAATGTCCGGACGCTTGCGTTAGGACAGGAGCATATTTATGCAGGATTCAACGGCTCTTACCGGTCAAAAACAATTCAAGCGGTTTGTTGCAAGGAAATAGACACAGAAGAAACATGGCATAATCAATCTGCATTTCCACAAACGCTTGAAGTCTATGCTATTGCCGAAGGATGTAATGGAGACTTATGGTTGTTTGGGAAAAAGAACCAACCCAAGGCCGGAAATCGTCTCTATCATCTGCAAGGTACAAATTGTACCGAATACCAATTAAAAGAATCCAGAAAAGTCAGTTATCCGGTCATAGGCCGGGATGATAAATTTGAACTCAATCCAAACAGCAATTGCGAGATTGGCGGCAGCCATATTTACACCATAGAAGTCGATAATGCAAATACAGTGTGGCTCGGGACAGATCATGGTGTATGCCGTTATGATCCGATCTCACTTCAATGTGAACAATACACTAAGCAGAGCCATGGACTACCTGGGAATGAATTTTTCTCTTTGTTATTTGATTCTCATGGGACACTATGGATTGGAACTAACAAGGGCGTTGCTTCGTACAATGGGTGCCAAGGGCAAGGCGCCAGCCAGCCCTTGCCTCTGTGCGACAACGGTCAAGGGCAGCTTCGCATGCCCTTGCCACCCGCCATCGATTCAAATAATGGAGGGGGGTGGATTATTCATTCAAAATTTGGACAAAGGATGATTTTAGATATAGCCGAAGATCACGAAGGAAATCTATGGTTTGCAACATCCCATTCAGGGCTTATCCAGTACAGCCAGGATCGTATTATTTATCGCACTCCTTGGAATAGCGCATTAAGGCATACCTTGGTGACTTGTGTGGCAAATGATCATAATGGCAACGTCTGGGCTGGAACGTTAGAAGGATTAACTTGTTTCAAAAAAAATGGAAGTGTTTCTTACACTCGCGATAATTCCGGTCTTTCTTCCAATCGGATCAAAACATTGGCAACCGATTCACAGAACCGCCTCTGGATTGGAACAGACCGCGGCATCACCATGTATACCCCCCATAACTGATGATGGAACAATGCACGTAGGGGCGGTTCGCGAACCGCCCTACCTTGGTCCTTGCGTCACATGGGCGGTTCCCGAACCGCCCCTACCTTGGTCCTTGCGTCACATGGGCGGTTCCCGAACCGCCCCTACCTTGGT
>CAZXSQ010000566.1:0-3309 GCA_964643335.1 uncultured bacterium | reverse complement strand
AACCTGGGACCGACCGGTTATGAGCCGGTGGCTCTACCAACTGAGCTATGGGCCCTCTATCTTATTATAGGCTTTCTTTGTGGTTTTGACAGCAGAGGGCACGGTTCTCCGTGCCTTTTCACAAATGAGTGAAATTATTCTAATAAATATACTTTATCTTCCATGTTCAACCCGTCAAGCAGAATAAATACAATCGGAATCCAAACTAAATAAATAGAGCTTGACGCGATCTATTCCGGTTTCTCAAGAATGTCATATAATCTCCAAAGTTACGTTTTGAACCCTTTGGCTTCAGCCGCTTCACGCGTAATATAAATACATAATATATTATAAACTGTCTGAATTTATATTCCTTATGGCCTAAAAAGCCGTTGAAGAGAAATATTTGGAAAAGGATATCATTCATTATTATGGTTAAACCCGATTTACTTATTGTAGGATCAATTGGATTAGATACAATACACACACCGGTCGAGAAAGTTGAGCGGGTGCTGGGAGGGACATCCGTGTTCGCTTCGTACGCCGCCAGCTTTTTGTGCAAGCCAGGGGTGGTCGGTGTGGTTGGTGAAGATTTTTCGAATGAATACGAGACATTGCTGGAAAAACGCTCGATCGACTTGGCTTGTCTTGAGCGTGTCCCAGGAAAAACTTTTTTCTGGGAGGGCGAGTACGCCGAAGACATGAATGAACGCACCACACTTGATACCCAGCTGGGAGTATTTGGTGATTTCTCTCCTAAGATACCCGAATCTCATGCCTCGGTTCCCTATCTATTTTTGGGAAATATTCATCCTCAGCTACAGTTGGATGTTTTGGACCAAATGACTGGAATCCCAGTGGTGGCTGCCGATACGATGAATATGTGGATCGAACAAACCCCCGATCTCTTGAAGCAGGTGATCAATCGAGTACAAATCCTACTGGTCAACGACAGCGAAGCGAGAATGTTGACCGGAAAAACCGGCTTGTTAGCCGCCGCCGAAGAACTGTTGAACATGGGGCCGAAAGTGGTCATCATCAAAAAAGGCGATCATGGAGCCATGCTTTTTGTAGAAGAGCATATTTTTATCGTTCCGGCTATTCCACTTCGTACAGCCAAAGACCCCACCGGCGCGGGTGACACCTTCGCCGGTGGACTAATGGGGTATCTTGCTAAAATAGACGACGTGAATATTGATACTCTGCGCCAGTCAGTGGTGATGGGCAGTGTGATGGCTTCGTTCACTGTTGAAGACTTCAGCGTAAGCCGATTAACAACAGTTGAAACCGGATCGATCAAGGAACGGGTCGAGTTGATTCGCACGCTGACATCATTTCTCGATATCCCATTTTAATAAGCACAAAACCAAAAACCGCATGAAATACTCAATAATAATTCCTGCCTACAATGAAGAGGGACGCCTAAGTGCGACCGTGCATGATTATGCTTCTTTCATTCAGAAAGAAATGGATCCTGACCGGACAGAGATCTTGCTCATCGTCAACGGTTCAGCCGACCGGACGGACGAGATCGCCCGGGAACTTCGAGATACCTATCCGTTTGTCAAAGCCTGGATTACGGAAGAAAGACTGGGGAAAGGCGGGGCGGTACTGCAGGGATTTGATTATGCACAGGGTGAAATTGTAGCTTTTACCGATGCGGATAATTCCACCGTTCCACCGGAACTGAAAAAACTGGTCGATGCTGTAGAACACCATGCGGACTGTGCCATCGGTTCACGATGGCTGCCGGAAAGCCATCAGGTTATCTCTCAGCCGTTTGCCAGGCGTCTCGCCAGCCGCGTCTTTAATTTTATTGTGAGGCTGCTCTTTCAGTTCCCTTACAAGGATACTCAATGCGGAGCGAAAGCATTTTCACAAAAGGCGATTCAAGAAATTCGCCCTGTCATTCACTCCACCGGCTGGGCTTTTGACGTTGCATTAATCTGGCATTTGCGTCAAAAAGGGTATCAAGTCAAGGAAATCCCCATCACCTGGAGTGATAATTCCCATTCCCGTCTCCGAATGCACCGCGATGCGCCTTCCATGTTGATAGAACTAATAAAATTACGTTTTGGGCTATAATGGAAATTGAAATAACATACAGGAGAGTTTGAATCAAACGATGAATCTTGACCGTGTTCGTGATGAGTTTGAATTGGTACGAAGAGGCGTCATTTTTTTGAACCACGCCGGTGTTTCGCCTATTTCGCACCGGTGCGCCGAGCGGATGAAAGATACCATCGAACTCAATCATGCGTTTCCATTCCATATGTGGAGTGAATTCAAAAAGCGTTTGAATACCAGCCGTCATTCGGTGGCGAACATGCTGAATGTTCAGCCGGATGAGATCGCTTTCGCCCAAAATACGACTGAAGGGATCAACTGGATTGCCAACGGCATTGATTGGCATCCCAATGATCGCATCGTATCCATTCGAGGTGAATATCCCGCCAATATCTATCCTTGGATGCGGCTGCGTGAAAAAGGGGTTATCTTTCATTTGATGCAGCCGGAAGATGAGCGCATTTCCCTGGACCAAATCGAAAAAGCGTTAATCCCCGGTACCCGGCTGTTAACCTTGAGTCTGGTTCAATTCGCTTCCGGATTTCGAATCAACTTGGAGGAAGTGGGAGAACTTTGCAAAAGTAAAGGTGTTCTCTTCATGGTTGATCTGATACAGGGAATGGGGGCATTCCCTCTGAATCTGAAAAAGGCCAATGTGGACTTCGCAGCGGGTGGTTCGCAGAAGTGGCTTCTAGGCCCGCAAGGAGCCGGTTTTTTTTACTGTCCGCATGAGCATTTCAACCTGGTTAAACCTACCTGCGTAGGAGCGGATTCTGTGGCCAAAACCTTGCCTTACCTTCAATACGACTTTGTTTTCCGTGAAGACACCCGCCGTTTTGAGTATGGAACATTGCCCACTGTTAATTTGATTGGAATGGGAACGGCAATTGATTTCTTGTTAGAGTGTGGATTGCAAACAATAAGCAAACGGGTGCATACTTTAACCAATATTCTTGTGGATGGTGCAATAAGTAAAGGATACCACTGCCACTCACCCAGAGGAGAAGGCGAATGGTCGGGTATTGTGATGCTGACCCATCCGAATTTATCCAACGAGGCCGTGGTTTCACAATTGCGTGAAAAAGAAATTTGGGCGATAGAACGGGAAGGCCGAATCCGGCTGGCCCCACACTTCTATCAGACGGAAGAAGAAATGAAAAAAGTGGTTGATGCTCTTTAGGTTATCAAATTCAATAAATTAAAAATGGCGGTGCAGGATAACACCGCCATTTTCTTTTTAGAAAGTATTTTTATTCTTCTTTT
>CAZXSQ010000565.1:0-3384 GCA_964643335.1 uncultured bacterium | reverse complement strand
TGTTGTAGATATACATCCGTTCGGGAATCCTGGCACGCCGTTGGGACTGTACATCAATATAAATATACACCCAGGCCGCTTTCCCATTCTTGCGATACACTTTCAGGAGTTTATCCACATATCGTTTGTCCACCGCTGCTTCATTGGCGATCTTCTAAATTTCAGGAAGAAATAAAGGTCCAAATGTTCTTGATATCTTCAGCAACACTATTGAATTGATATTCAACCACCGATTGCTTGTTAATCTGCGCCGAGGTCACTGATTTACTATACCGGATACGACCAGCAAGTGTTAAACCTAATAAAACCGCTTCCGTTTCGATTTTGGAAGTCATTTCCGAATTCAAATCCCACTTGTTGATACATATAAACGTAGGCATCTTGAATCGTTGTGTCAGCTCTGCAACACGTTTCATATCATGCAAGCCGCTGAGAGTCGGCTCGGTCACAATCAAGACCTGATCGGCACCGGTTATCGAGGCGATAACCGGACATCCGATGCCGGGTGATCCATCAACAAGTATCAAATCATGGTTTCGTTCTTGCGCGGCTTTTTTGGCCTCTTTCCGAATCAAGGTCACCAGTTTTCCTGAGTTTTCTTCGGCAATACCAAGTTTGGCATGAACCATGGGTCCAAAACGAGTTTCGGACTTATACCACTCTCCATTTATAGCGGGATTTACTTCTATGGCGTTTGCTTCACAAAACCAGGCGCACACTCCGCATCCTTCACATGCGATAGGATCGATGCGGTAAGTATTTTCAACTCCGCCGTTTCCCGGGGCATTGAATTTAACCGCATCGAATTGGCATAATTCTGCACATTGTCCGCAGGCAGTGCATCGATCCGAGAGGATTCGGAATTCCGAACCACCAGAGAACTGATCTGACCACACTATTTTCGGTTCCAAAATTATATGTAAATCAGCAGCGTCCACATCACAATCAGCAATCACCAATTGCTGCGCTAGAGCGGCAAATGATGAAACAATGGATGTTTTCCCCGTACCACCTTTACCACTTATAATGACCAATTCTTTCATGCTGTGCGCACCTCACTGAGATTGAGTTGCGACTCAATGTATTCATACAATTGCACAAAGGTGTTGAGATATTCTGGAATAGCCTGGCTGAGCATGACACCGCGTGAATACGCTTCTGCAATGCGGCGGTCATCAGGTATTGCTGTTAAAACCGGTATTTGCTGCTTGTAACAAAACTTATTCAATTCTTCATAACCAAGATCGGCACGGTTGATTATGGCTCCGAAGGGAAGGTTTAATTTTTTGACAACTTCTACCGCCAACATGAAGTCATTTAAACCAAATGGTGTTGGTTCTGCCACGAGTAGTACATAATCACAATCCCGAATCGTTTCGATCACCGGGCACGAAGTACCTGGGGGCGCATCGAAGATGGTCACATCGGCTTCCGGTGTGTTTCTTTTCAACTCACGCAATACAGGAGTGCATAAAGCCTCACCAACGTTTAATATTCCATGAGCGAATAATAATGAGTTAGATGTGCCTGATTCAATATATCCCAATACGCGGGGTTTCTTTTCGATAGCGTTTTCCGGACACACCTGCCAACATCCTCCGCATGAGTGACACATATCCGGAAACACGAGTACCTGATTTCCTAAGCAGAGAATGGCGCTGTATCTGCAGATTTGCCCGCAAAGACCACACAGGCTGCAAGTTTCCATATCCACAGACGGAACCGCCAGCTCTACTGGTTTTCTAGATTGGATGGACGGTTTCAAGAACAGATGCCCATTGGGTTCTTCGACATCACAATCAACATAAGCGGTCTTAATTGATTCGCCGGACAAAGCAAAGGCAAGATTGGTTGCCACAGTGGTTTTTCCGGTGCCGCCTTTTCCACTGGCAATTGCAATTTTCATAAGCAAAACTCAATTTAACGTAAACTTAACAATTAAGGTTAGTTACCGTCCTCTACCTTGTCCTCGGCCCTGGCCTTGACCTCGGCCACGACGGCCTTGTCCGCCACCCATGCCTTTACCGCCACCGCCTCCACGGCCGCGGCCACCTTGCCCCCGGCCTCCACCTCTTTGCCCAGAACCTTTTCCTGGAAAGCCTGTATCACCGGCAGGTGGTCGCTGTTCAGGGGGTTGCATACCCGGTGCATTTGGTTCAGTGGAAGGAGCAGGAGAATCGGATTTGTATTGCTCAATAACCTGTTTGACCTGCCCGGAAACATCAGTAACCACTTCAATTCCAGCCGAATTCAGAGCGCTGTAAGCTTTGGGGCCACAGTTTCCAGTCAAAACAGTATGAACTCCTTTGTCCGCTAGAAGGCCTGCGGTTTGTATTCCGGCTCCACTGGACGCTGATACATTTGGATTCTCTACAAACTCCATATCCATGGATTCCGAATCCAGGATAAGGAAGTAAGGACATCGGCCAAATGAGGGTTCCACTTCAGTATTTTGTGTTGCTTCTTTAACAGAAATTGCGATTAGCATAAATCACCTTTTATTAAGGAATAGCGTGCCAAGGCTGAATTGAGTTCAACCAACCTTGGCACAAATTTCGTTTTATTCAGTCGTGGATTGAGACTCCAATTTCTGAATTCTTTTTTCAATATCGTTCAATGCATTTCCTAAGGATTCGGCTTGCTCTCTTAACACCTCCAGTTCCTGCTCTTTGGTTATCTGGGGAGCTGGCGGGTTATAATAAGGATTCATGGCGGGATATCCCCATCCCATGCCGGCACGCTGCCATCCAGGTAATCCCGTGGCATAAAAGCCATAACGCCAGCCGCGTCCGCGGCCACGTCCTCTCCCCCCAAAACCTCGGCCGGGGACAGGATTCATATAGCCTGGAACGGGAAAGCCCGCGCAAAAACCAGCACCTCGGCCGGTTAGGGGACCATATCCCATCGGTCCTGTACGATCTCCACCTGGCATAATGCGTCACCTCCTTTCTAAAAGTATTTGTCTTGATTGATTTATTTCAAGGCTTTATCGGGCAAACTAAACATCTGTGAGTGCCGGACAACCATGTCATCAACCTGGTAGCCGGCATCTTGGGCAATCACAGCACACTTGGCTTTAAATAAAAAACATATGTTTTTATTGACATCACTTAAGGTTTCGTAATTTCCCTGTCCTTTGGCAATAACCAAATCGGCCTCATCAAACTGCTGCTTAAATGAGTCACTGCAGTCTTCTAACAGAGTACCCGGGGCATCAGAGCCGCTGTCGATCACATTGACTATATCCAATAAGCCGCACTCTTCAGCGTCTTCCATTGTTACATCATTCAGAACAGGAAATCCTCGAACTGCCAGCGTAATTTTTTCAGTGGGTAAGTTCTCAATCAAAATACGATCAAAAACAATCTCACCGGCGTTGTCGGC
>CAZXSQ010000564.1:0-3463 GCA_964643335.1 uncultured bacterium | reverse complement strand
CGCATACTTTTCCTTATGTGGAGGCCCGAAATATCACTTCGCAGGTGGAACACGAAGCGTCTACATCAAAAATTGGTGAAGATCAAATCTTTTACTGCCGCCAGCGTGGTATTTCTGCAGAAGATGCAGTGTCTATGATTGTGAACGGATTTTGTAAAGAAGTGTTCAAAGAATTACCAATGGAATTTGCTGTGGAAGCCCAAAAGTTGCTGGAAATCAGCCTTGAAGGCAGCGTGGGATAATAATAAACGAAAAAAAAACTATACAACCAGGAGAAACAAATAACATGTTGGAAATTAGGAACTTGCATGTAAGCATCGAAGGAACGGAGATTCTAAAGGGTATTGATTTATCAATCAACCAAGGAGAAACCCATGCCATTATGGGGCCAAACGGTTCGGGTAAAAGTACGCTCGCCCAGGTTCTTTCAGGTAATGAAGCGTTTGAGGTAACGCAGGGGGAAATTGTCTATGAAGGTGAAAACCTCATGGAAATGGAACCAGAAGAACGGGCATGTGCTGGATTATTTATGGCTTTTCAATATCCGGTTGAAATTCCAGGAGTAACAAATACCTATTTCCTCAAAACTGCCCTCAATTCAATTCGGAAAGCCCGAGGTGAAGAACCGTTGGATGCGGTTGAATTTCTCGGATTGGTCAAGGAAAAGATGAAACTGGTCCATATGGATGAGAGCCTGTTGAAACGGCCTGTCAATGAAGGATTCTCCGGTGGAGAAAAGAAACGGAATGAAATTTTCCATATGGCAGTGTTGGATCCGAAGCTGGCTATATTGGACGAGACCGATTCGGGTTTAGACATCGATGCGTTAAGAATCGTAGCGGAAGGCGTCAATGCTCTTCGGGAAGAAAAACGTTCAGTGCTGGCTATTACTCACTACCAACGTTTGTTGAATTATCTGATACCGGATTATGTCCATATTCTTGCTCAAGGACAGATAGTGAAATCCGGTGGAAGAGAACTCGCCCTGGAGGTTGAAGAAAAGGGATATTCCTGGCTAGAGAAGAATATAGAATCGCTTGAGCCTGTAAATGCATAAAATGGAGTGACTTACATGATTGAATTGGCTAAAACACAAGAAAATAAAGTGCAACGATATATTTCCAAATACAATGAATTTGAAGAAGAATTGAAAAAAAAGGAACCGGCATGGCTATACCAAATTCGAAAAGAAGCCATATCACGTTTCAATGAAACCGGTTTCCCGGCCCAGCGGGATGAAGAATGGCGTCATACAAATATTAAACCCATTCTCGACAGGGATTTTAATGATGCTGAACCCACAGAAGTTCCTGATTTGGGTGACTTGATCAAACATGTCAGTTTTGAAAAGGCGGATTTTATTCAAATTGTGTTCGTGAATGGTTACTTTTCAACTGAATTATCCAGAATTGAATCTCTTCCGGATGGTGTTTCTGTACAAAATCTTGCGTCGGCAATCGAACAGGATTCGAATCGATTGGAGCCTTATTTGTCCAGAATGGGAAGTTATGAAAACCATCCCTTCGCTGCGCTCAATACCGCTTTTTTCAAAGACGGTGCCTATGTGCACATCCGGAACGGGGTAATTGTGGATCGTCCAATTCATATTCTATTTGTTTCAACGTCTCCGGAAGAAGCGCTCGTTTCTTATCCGCGGACACTTGTTGTCGCCGGAAGAGAAAGCCAGGTTACTTTAATCGAAAGTTATGCAGGAACCGGAAGTGAGCGGTGTTTAACCAATGCTGTGACTGAGATCAGCGCAGGAGAAAATGCCTTTGTCGATCATTATAAATTGCAAAGAGAAAGTCAGGAGACATTTCATATAGCGAATATGCTTTTTTATATGGACCGGAACAGTAATTTTTCATCTCATTCGATTTCTTTTGGCGGTGAGATTGTACGAAATGATATCAACGCCATTTTAGGCGACGAAGGTATTGAATGCATGTTGAATGGTTTGTGTGTTGCACTGGGAAAACAGCATGTAGATAACCACACTTATCTCGACCATGCTAAACCCAATTGCAATAGCCATGAATTGTATAAAAATATTTTGGACGATAAATCCAGCGGGGTGTTCAAGGGAAAAATTTTAGTTCAAAGGGATGCTCAAAAAACGGATGCCAAGCAAACCAACATGAATCTTTTGCTTTCAGACGATGCCATCATTGACACCATGCCTCAATTGGAAATATACGCCGATGATGTGAAATGTACGCACGGAGCGACCACCGGCCAATTGGATAAAGACGCTTTGTTTTATCTTCGCTCTCGTGGTATTCCCGAGGAATCCGCGAAACATCTACTCACTTTTGCTTTCGCGAATGACATTGTCAGCAGAATCAAAGTTCCCGAGGTTCATGATCAGCTGGAATCTCTTTTACATGACAAATTACCATTTGAAAGCCATAATTAAGGAAGAAGCTATGATTGCTTTCTCAAATACTTTAGAATCGGCAGCCTACGAATTGAATAATCATAATACTTTTGACGTACAAAAAATCCGGCAGGATTTTCCCATTTTACAACAAACAGTGAATGGGAAGCCTCTTGTTTATTTAGATAATGCGGCCACGACCCAGAAACCGCAAGTTGTCATTGACTCAATCAGCCGGACTTATTCCAATTACTACTCGAATATTCATCGTGGAGTTCACCGTCTGAGTCAACAATCCACTCAGGCCTATGAGGATGCCCGAGCAAAAGCCAAAGACTTCATCAATGCCGAAAAAATGAATGAAATCATTTTTGTTCGGGGCGCGACTGAGGGAATCAATCTGATTGCCAATGGTTTTGGTAAACGATTTATCGAAGAAGGCGATGAGATCATCATCTCCGCAATGGAACACCATTCCAACATTGTTCCCTGGCAAATGCTTTGTGAAGAAAAAGGTGCCAATCTCAAAATAATTCCTATGAATGAGCGTGGGGAATTGGTTTTTGAGGAATTTGAAAAGTTATTCAACTCTAGAACCAAATTAGTATCAGTTGTGCATCTTTCCAACGCTTTGGGTACGATAAATCCTATCAAACGCATTATTGATACAGCTCATGTTCATAATGTTCCTGTTGTAGTTGATGGGGCGCAAGCTGTCCCTCATATCAAGGTGGACGTCCAGGAATTGGATTGTGATTTTTATGTGTTTTCCGGACATAAACTTTATGGACCCAGTGGAATCGGCGTTGTGTATGGGAAATCGGATTGGCTTGACGCTATGCCTCCTTATCAGGGCGGCGGTGACATGATACTCAAAGTAACGTTCGAAAAGACCACGTTCAACGAACTGCCTTATAAATTTGAAGCGGGAACACCGAATATCGTCGGGGCAATTGGATTGGCTGCGGCTATCGATTATGTTTCAGAGACCGGTTTGGATAAAATAGCCGAATATGAGCATTCTTTATTGGAATACGGAAAAGAAATTCTTGGAAACATTCCCCGCCTTCGATTGATCGGTACCGC
>CAZXSQ010000563.1:1870-3507 GCA_964643335.1 uncultured bacterium | reverse complement strand
TTGGTTATTGAACCAGTCGAGTAGGAAGGAACGAATTCCCTCCCCCTCCTCAAACCGGACGTGCAGATTTCCCGCATCCGGCT
This sequence comes from uncultured bacterium, assembly GCA_964643335.1. Taxonomy (GTDB): domain Bacteria; phylum Hinthialibacterota; class Hinthialibacteria; order Hinthialibacterales; family Hinthialibacteraceae; genus CAZXSQ01. The sequence continues at coordinate 3,424 of CAZXSQ010000563.1, read as the reverse complement.
TGCCTGAAGACTCTCGCCGTAGGCAGGGTGGCAAGGGCAATCCGCCGCGGCGGAAGCCCTTGCGGTAATGGTACCTGATGACAATTAAGTCAAGGGCTGGCTTTCGCCTTGTCTTTTACACCCTTGTCGAGTCACCGCAAGGGTACAAAAAACATACCTCTAGCACTCCATTACCTCGTTACGATTTAAAATAACATTATTTGTGTTAAAATAAAAATAACCGAAACGGCCTAAGTTTATAATGTATGGTTCCCTCAACCCTGTTAAACGGGCCGTTTCGGTTATTTTTACATGTGGAGGTTGTTGTGAAGAAAATTAACCGCCGTGATTTTATCTCTTCGACGCTATCCGCCTCCTTGATCGGTTCAACTATCAAGTCCGGGTTCAGTGAAAATAATCAAAGGAAAAAGCAGCCCAATGTGATTTTGATTATTACGGATGATCAAGGTTATGGTGATTTGGGCTGTCACGGCAACCCGCATATTCAGACTCCGCATCTGGATCGTTTCTATACCCAAAGCACACGGCTAACCAATTTCCATGTCTGTCCGACTTGTGCACCGACACGCGCTTCGCTCATGACGGGGCGTAACTGCAATCGGACTGGTGTGTGGCATACGATTATGGGGCGTTCGCTGCTTCGCAGAGATGAGGTAACTCTGGCCGATTTATTCGGGCAAAGCGGATACCGGACGGCATTCTTCGGGAAGTGGCATTTGGGAGATAACTATCCTTTCCGGCCCCAAGACCGTGGTTTTCAAAAGGTGGTGTGGCATAAGGGGGGAGGAATAACCCAAGCGCCTGATTATTGGGGAAACGACTACTTTGATGACACGTATTTCGATAATGGGGAAACCAAGAAATACACCGGTTATTGCACCGATGTATGGTTCGACAACACGATCAATTTTATTGAAAACAATAAAGACCGCCCGTTTTTTTGTTACTTATCAACCAACGCCGCGCATGGGCCTTATAACGTCAGCAAGAAATACAGCACGCAGTATGAAGGTAATGAGAATGTGCCCAATGCGGACTTTTACGGCATGATAACCAATATCGATGACAATTTCGCACGCTTGGAGCGCAAACTGCAGGAACTCGATCTGGTTGACGACACCATCTTGATTTTCATGACCGATAATGGAACCTCAGCCGGTTATCGCCGTGGGAAAGGTTTTAATGCTGGGATGCGGGGCAGAAAGGGGAGTGAATATGACGGCGGGCATCGTGTGCCTTTCTTTATTCGCTGGCCGAATGGGGGAATCAAAGCCGGAACCGATATTTCCCAAATCACAGCGCATATGAATGTGATGCCGACACTCATCGATTTCTGCGGTTTGAATCGTCCGGATGATATCTTATTTGATGGGATGAGTTTGCAGCGCCTGCTGATGAATCCCAAAACAAATTGGCCGGACCGGGTGGTTATCACGGATTCTCAGCGGGTAGATTTTCCTATCAAATGGCGCAAAAGTGCCGTTATGACTGACCGCTGGAGGCTGATCAACGGCAGTGAATTGTATGATATGGAAGAGGATCCCGGCCAAACAA
>CAZXSQ010000563.1:0-1860 GCA_964643335.1 uncultured bacterium | reverse complement strand
ACATTGCGGATCAATACGAAGACGTTGTTGAAAATTTACGCAGGGAATATGAACAATGGTGGGACAGTGTGTCTGACCGGTTTGATGAATACTGCAGAATTGTTATCGGTTCCAATGCAGCCAATCCGGTTCGGCTGGTATCCCACGATTGGCATGGAGAAAAAGTGCCCTGGAATCAACAGCAAATTCGATCCGGGATGGAAGCCAACGGCGAATGGGCGTTGGAAGTGGCTCAAGACGGTGAGTATGAATTTCAATTGCGGAGGTGGCCGGTAGAAGTGGATAAGCCTATCCGGGCGTCGCTGCCTGCCGGTGAATTAGTTCCCGGCGGATTTCAATATGTGCCAGGGAAAGCGATTTCTGTGACCTCAGCCAGGATTAAAATTGGTGATTATGATAAAACAGTACCAGTTTCTGAGCAGGACAAGGGGGCGGTATTTAAGGTTCGCTTAAAAGCGGGAGATACTTTTTTGAAGACCTGGTTTATTACCGATCAACAAGAATCGCTTGGTGCGTATTATGTTTATGTGAGACGGATTTCTTAATTTTTTTCATCTTGAGATAATTTTAGCTTGCATTTACCTTTTTCATGATTAAAATTATAAACATGCTCGATATAAAAAGATTTTTCTATATATTCCTTATAGTCCATCTTATCTTCATGTCACCGGCATCGGATCTAGTGCTGTGCTGGGGAGAAGAAGGACATTTGGCTATTGAGGGTATGGCCAAAGGAAAGGAATGTTGTGAGCATTTAAACTCCAAGCAAGGAAATCCACAGCCAGATAAACCACGTGAGAATATTAAATCCGACAATCAATGTCCTCCGTGCTGGGATATTCCTGTGGCTTTTCAATCCGCATTGGTAATTATTCCTAATCCACATTTTGAGATCACCACTTTTACAGCAGATGTGGCTGATGTTTTTATCCAATTCGAGTTTTCACCACATTCTGAGTTATACAAAAATACATCAAAACTACCTGCCTTTCATACTGCTTTACTGAACTTAAAAACTGTCCACCTTTTAATTTGATCCATTTTTTCATTATTCCTTAATTTTTTGAAATGTTCTTCATTTCAACTCAAGGGTTTTATGAACTTTTTTAAACAAAATGGATCAAACTATGAAACGAATTACTCTTCTTGCGTTTTTTGCATACTTTTTCGTATCTGCTGTTTGTGCGGACAATACACTGACATTGCAGGAATGTCTTGATCTGGCTTTGAGTAAAAATCCATCCTTGAAGCCCTATAAGTCGGAAATCAAGGCACGTGAGGGACTTGTGGAGCAAGCGGGATTGCGTCCGAACCCTGAATTGGAGTTTGAAGGAGAAAACATTCTTGGAACCGGTGAATTTCAGGGATTCGAGGGTATTGAAACCACGCTTGGTGTGAGCCAGGTCATTGAAACCGCGGGTAAACTTGGGAAGCGTATAAGCCTGGCTGAGCGGGATAAAGAGTTAGCTCAGTACGAATATGAAATGGCTCGTCTTCAAGTGGTCTATCAGACTATTAATGCGTTTGTAGATGTGCTGGCTTCACAGGAACGTGTTTCTCTGAAAGAGGGTTTCTATCAACTCAGTCAGGAAATTCACCAAACGATTCAAACCAGTGTTCAGACCGGCCGTGATTCACCTGTAGATGAAAGCCGTTCGCGTATGATGGCCGCTTCCAGCCAAATCGAGTTGCAGCGTGCCCGCCGTGAATTGGAAAAAAATAAACTTGCTCTATCTATGCTGTGGATGAGTAGAGAACCTGCTTTTGATTCCCTTGAGGGAGACTTATCCCTTCTGCCTTCTCTATCTGAACTCGATGAGAGAATTTCCACTTTACAAAATCATCCTGAACTGAAATTCG
>CAZXSQ010000562.1:411-3509 GCA_964643335.1 uncultured bacterium | reverse complement strand
CGCTTTGCGATTCGCCCTGGCTCAAGAAAACTATGTGCCGGTACAAATCTATTACCGCCAATACCGATGTTATCCGGATATTCAATCCGGGTACAAATTGTACAACCGCAAAGCAGCGGAACTGGCTATTGCTTCTTTTGAGCAAGAATCCGGCAGCGAAGGCGTACTGCTTCGATGGGGGGCTGAGATTGTGCCTTATGTTTGGATTGCCTTGCATCGGGGAATTGTGGGTGAGCAGTTGCGATCGACGTATCGGGAACAGCCGGTGACGGCATACGGTTCCATCAAACGGGCTGAATTTTATGCTCAAAAACTTCGATGGGTTTTTAGAACCTGTAAAATTTCATTTTGGAACGCAGCTCGCATTTTGGATAATGAACTGGTTTATAACCCACTTATGTTCGATGCAATGGGCAAGATGGAGTTACTGGCTTTCCGCAAGGCAGTTTTAACGCCATTGAAACGCCTTGAAGCGGATGAAATTCCGGCATTTCGTGAAGGAGTTCACTTTATCTGATCTTTCACCTGCCAAGATTGTTAAATCCCCTAAAAATAATTCTGAGATAGGAAAAAACTTACGTGTGGAACAATCATGTCATTTTATCATTTTTTAGTGCGAAAAGACAGCCATGTTTATAATTATATGTTCTTTAATATCAATGGCTTAATTTAATTTTTAATTATGACAACTTATATTGTTTAATTACAGCAAATATAACTTAAAATCTAGGAATTTTTTTCCTTTATGGAATCGGTTTAGATTATTCACGTTGGCAGATGTCTTTGAGACTCCAGAGAAAAGTAAATTAAAATAAGTTTTTCATAAATATGCACTTACGATAATTGATGGTATTGATTTAGAGGATGAAAGAGAAAAAAAGCCAATTTTGGCACACCCTTTGTTAATAAAGAGTATGGGTGCTGTAGAGAAGGTTGAAAAGGAAGCCTCGACAGGTTTTTATTCGAGTGAACTGCCGAGGAAACCCACAACCTTCAGGGTTTACGAAGGTTGACGTTGGCGGAGCTGACCAACAGCCTTCGGTAACTATGAGGCCGGGTAACAAGCGGAGCTTGGAACCGGTCTTTTTCTTTGTGCAGAAAAAAACATACCAGTTTTTGTCCTTGCCTCTTTAGTGTCATGGTTATACATTAACTTTGATATCGAACTAACAGAATTCTAACATTCTCTCGAGTTTTTTCTTTGAACTTCTTCAAATTGGAATAATGGAACTATGGAATCAACTTTGTTTTTCAACGCCGCTGTATTTATCGCTGTAAGTATGCTCATCTGGGATACGATTGAAGTCGGGCGGAATGACGCCGCCAATATTGTCAACGCCGTGTTTGGTGCGCGAGTTTTGCGGCGTAAAAAAGCCGTTCGAATTGCCGGTCTAGCAGTGATAATAGGCGCGTGGGCTTCATCTCCTGTAATGGAAACAGCCCGTAAGGGAATTTTTGATCCTACTGTGCTTTCCCTGAACGATGCTCTCGCCATTTATATTGGAGTTTATTTGACGGATACGGTGCTTCTCTATTCATTCTCCGCTTATGGCATGCCGATTTCCACTACAGCCGGACTGGTTTTTTCTTTGCTTGGGGGAGGATTAATGGTCGGCGGCATGAAAGCCGTTCATTGGGAAACGAGCGGAATCGTTCTGATTGCCATTGTGTTTTCCATCCTGATCAGTGGAGCGATCGGATTTTTGATACAGAGGGCTTTTCGAGGAGCGATGGGTCAGGAATGTGACGATCCACTGCAAGTGCGTCTGCACGGTCCATGGATAGCGGGGGCGTTGCTGACCGGGTTGGTTTATTTCATCTTGATGAAAGGCATGAAAAATGTTTATTTAATTAAAATTATTCGTGCAGGAACGTTTGATATTTTTGGTGCACCGGTCATTTTGGTATTTTTATGGTGTCTATTGGCTTTATTAACGTGGATAGTCATACGTCTTGGAGGAGAAATAATTCAAAAAAATCTGTTTGCGGGGCTGGCTGTTTTAGGGATGATCGCTACAGCGGTTGCCTTTGGACAAAATGATTTGGCGAACTGTGCTTCACCGGGAGTGGCTGCATGGATGATTTACCGTCATGGTGAAATCGCAACGGAAATTGAAGTTCCGTCCTTGCTTCTATTATTCTGTGGGATATTGCTAGCCATCGGGATGGCGACTCGAAATGCCCAACGGGTTACCCGTGCTGAGGTTAATACCGGCAGTCAAGGAGACATTGTCCGTCTTTACGCCCCCAAATGGTGTTTCTGGTTAGCGAAAATATTTGTCAAACCACACGAACCCGAGGAAGCGCTGGCACCTGAACCTGCTTATGTAGGAAAAAGCAAATTGCAACATTACGATGCTCTTCGCGCGGCGGTTATTACTTCAGTATCTTCGAGTGTTATTGCCTTTGCTTCCGGGATGAGTTTTCCCGTTTCGACGACCTATGTGGCTTTTGCTGCCGTCATCACGACTGGCTGGGCAGACCGAATTTTTGCCCGAGGTGATTCACAACTAAAAATCGCCAGAACGATTTGGGTCATTTTTTGTTGGTTTTTCTCTGCTTTCTTGGCCGCCCTTATTACCGGAAGTTGTTCCAAATTCATCAGTTATATGGTTTCTATAAGTGACTTCGCTGGAACGATTGCTATTGTGATTCTTCTAGCGATTAATCTAACTGTCCGGTATATCATGAAAAAGCGTGCGGATATTCAAGAGAGGCGAATGCAGAAAGAGGCTTCTGAACGGAAAAGACAGATGTATTCAAAAACAGAAGATCAACCACTCTTCGCCAGTGAATTGGATTCTCAAGAAATGTGAGCGTCGAATGGTATCTTTTAGGCCGATTGCCTTCCTTTTAATGGTTGTTTCAATTCCATTTCCAACAAAGCTTGTGGATTCTTCATGTGCAGCTGAGTGGCTTCCAAAGAAATCAGGCCACGCTGATACAATCGGATCAGTGAAGCGTCCAAGGTTGTCATTCCTTCTTTTGTTCCTGTTTCCATGACGCTGTATAATTGGTATGTTTTCCCTTCGCGGATCAAATTGGAAGAAGAATGAACATTTTTCAGCAGTTCCACAGCTAGAACACGTCCGGTTCCA
>CAZXSQ010000562.1:0-401 GCA_964643335.1 uncultured bacterium | reverse complement strand
AGGAAAGACGTCAACAATCCGGTCTATTGTCTGTACGGCGTCATTGGTGTGGAGGGTTGCCAGAACCAGATGGCCAGTTTCTGCGGCGGTCAATGCGGCTTGGATTGTCTGCAAATCTCTCATTTCTCCAATCAGGATTACATCCGGATCCTGCCGCAGGACGTATTTCAAGGCTTGGGCAAAGGTATGGGTATCTCCTCCGATTTCGCGTTGATCGATGATGCTGTTCTTGTGGGAGTGAACGTACTCGATTGGATCCTCGACAGTAATAATATGGCAGCGTTTGTTTGTATTGATCAGATCGATCATTGACGCCTGCGTGGTCGATTTCCCGTGACCTGTAGGTCCCGTAACTAAAATGAGTCCGTGTGGAAGGAAAGCCAGATCATAGACCAACGGAG
>CAZXSQ010000561.1:0-3539 GCA_964643335.1 uncultured bacterium | reverse complement strand
GATTTGGGGATGTGAAATTGATGGCTTTCATCGGGGGATTCTTAGGGTGGAAAGAAACTCTTTTATGTATTTTTTTGGCTTCTTTACTTGGCTCCTGTGTTGGTATGGGTATGAAATTGGCTGGAAAGATTGATAAATACGGAAGGATTCCATTCGGACCCTATCTCTGTGCGGGTGCTTATTTATGCCTTCTAATCGGGCCGGAAATTATTGTGTGGTATACAAATCCCTTCTATTTAAACGTTTGAAAATTCCATCAAGTATAAAAAAGATGTCTTGGATTTTTAAATACTGTTCTTCAAACATGGGTTTCCTGCTATCAATCACCTGATAATAATGAATCGCTCTTTTCAGAGGGATAAGTTCCTTGTATGATAATAAAATGTTTATTTCTGGGAAAAGAATAATTTAATTTTAAATTATTTAGTTGATTTTTTTGGGATTATGTGGTTTCATATTATTTAGAATCAGAATAGTACTTAATAAACGGTGTTTTTTTTTCTAAACTAAAAAAAATCACTAAGGGAGTTGTGTGGGAAAAGAAAAATAAGCGAATGAAAATTCATTGGTTTTTTTGATAAGGAGGAACTGTAGCTATTACTAAAAAACCATACATGGTTGCATGACGGAAAAAGAGAGGCTTCATCCAGCCGGGATGTATCAAAATGATGTAACACTAAAATTAGCATTATTGTATGATTGCGCAGTTGTATCCAGTTCTGGCCGGGCAGGAAAGCAGATCAGGGGGATCATTTCAGATGAAACAAAGCATGACGACTTCGAACTTGGCGTCTACTATAGCTGAAGCGTCAGATCATGAGAAAATATGTAAGGTTCATCCTTCTAGTGTGGTTGATCCTAGTGTTCGCCTGGGAGAAGGAGTAACGATTTCAGCGAATGTAGTTATCGAACGAGGCGTTCAGGTAGGAAAAAGAGTCATCATTCATGCCGGATGTTATATTGGTGAAGATTGTACCATCGCGGATGACTCCATTCTCTATCATTCCGTGACCCTGCGTGAAAAAACCCAGGTAGGTAAGCGTGTTGTTATTGAAGCGGGAGTTGTGATCGGCAGTGATGGTTTTGGTTATGCGAAAGAGAAAAACGGAGTCAATTGCAAAGTACCCCAAGTTGGTTATGTCGTCGTTGAAAACGATGTGCATATCGGCACCAATTCAACTATCGACAGGGCTACTTTGGGTAAAACCACAATAGGAAAAAGCACAAAAATCGGCAGTCTAGTTCAAATTGGGCACAATGTGATTTTAGGTAATAACTCTGTCGTCAGTGACGGTGTGGGGATATGCGGCAGCTGTAAAATCGGTTCCGAAGTCTTTATTGGCCGAGGCGTAGGCATGGTTGGGCATATCCGCATAGGAGATAAGGCCAAGGTACAAAATGGATCTGGAGTCAGCAAGGATGTTCCGGACGAATCCGTGATCATCGGCTCACCGGCTATGGATGAAGAGCATTACTTGTACCATCAATCTTTTGTTGCTCGGCTTCCCGAATTTGTATTACGCCTGAGTGCATTGGAAGAAACAATGAACATGTCTAATCCTTCAGACGAATGAAGTTAAGACACTTTTTTACGCCCATATGAAATAAAACTTTTGATTGGCGGCAATTCTTCTTTTGGCTTGTCCTTTTTTTGTGTGGGAATCCCCTCGATCCATTGTAAATTCATTAAACCCGCTCGTTGAAACCAACGAAATATATCCCTTTCCTCGAATCCCATCCAAATATCTGCCAATTCATCCCGCATCCATTCGTTTTTGTGTTTTTGTAGATCGATAATGGTCACGCTTCCACCCGGTTTGACCACCCTGGACATTTCCATAAGGGCTTCTCCGGGATCGGGGGCATGATGCAGCACCAAACTGGCAAAAACAGCATCCGCTTCTTCATCTCTTAATGGAAGATCATCTATTTCTCCAAGGCGGAATTCGACATTGTTTATACCCATCTGTTCAGCATTTTTTTCAGCCAGTTCCAGCATCTGGGGAGAATGATCGACTCCGATTACGCGGTGAACCACTCGTGCCAATGGTATCAATAACTGGCCTGTGCCCGTTCCGACATCGACCACTGTCAAATGAGGTGGAATAAGTGGTTCCAGTGCCTGCAAAGTCACCAATTCGCTGCATAACGTTGCGCGAATAGCGTCCCAACGGGAGGCGTGCTTGCCGAAAAATCGGCGGCTGCGGTTTCTTTTTTGCTGAAGGACTTTGCGGACTTTTTCTCTGTCCTGTTTGGCTTCTGGGCGGTCTTTTGCCCATTCCTGAATCAAATGCCAAGCTCGTTCCACCTCCTGCGTCATGCTTTTAGGTTCAGCTTTGCGGTAATAAATCCAGGTTCCTTCCCGGCGGGTATCTAAAAAGCCTGCTTCCTTCAACACAGTCAAATGACGGGAGATTCGCGACTGCGTGGAACCGAGAATCTCCACAATATCATTGACACTTAACTCATAACTCACCAACAACCAGAGTATTCTCAGGCGGGTTTCATCTGAAAGCGCTTTAAAAACTTTTACGGGGTCGCTGTGTGTTTGCATTGCTTCTTGCATATATCCGAATGTATTGATATAGTATTAAGTCATGAAGTTTGGTATCGTCAAGAGCTGAGCTCGGATTATAATACTCAACTTTCAGTTTTTTGGCGGTTTACCGATATAATCACAAGGAAAAAAGAGAGGTTTGCTAATGGCTCACGAACGAATTGTCACATCAGAATCTGTGACTGAAGGTCATCCGGATAAAATGGCGGATCAGATTTCGGATGGAATTCTGGATGCAATATTTGAACAAGATCCCATGGGCCGGGTTGCTTGTGAAACCTTGATCACCACTGGCTTGATCTTCATCGCCGGTGAAATTACTACTGATGGCCGAGTTGACTATCAGGATGTCGCTCGCTCCGTGGTGAACGATATAGGCTATAACAACGCTGAATATGGTTTTGACTGCAACACCTGTGGCGTGATGGTTGCTATAGACCGGCAGTCGCCTGATATTGCCATGGGGGTGGATGAAGCCGAAGACCATGAACAAGGTGCCGGCGATCAGGGCATGATGTATGGATATGCAACCAATGAATCAGAGGAATACATGCCCATGCCAATCATGCTGGCCCATCGTTTAACACGACGGTTGGCCGAAGTGAGAAAAAACGGAACGCTCCCATGGGTTCGTTCCGACGGGAAATCTCAGGTGAGTGTGGTTTATGATGGATTCGCCGTCAAAAGCGTCGATGCGGTTGTTGTCTCGACTCAGCATGCTCCCGATATCAGCCAGAAAGATATTTACGATGCGATTGTTGAAGAAGTGATCAAAAAAGTTGTGCCGGACAATCTTCTTCACAAAGAAACAAAATTTCATGTCAATCCAACAGGCAAGTTTGTAATCGGCGGTCCGATGGGAGATTGTGGATTGACCGGACGAAAGATTATCGTGGATACCTACGGTGGAGTGGGCCGTCACGGTGGCGGCGCTTTTTCAGGAAAAGACCCCTCCAAAGTTGATAGAAGTGCAGCTTATGCA
>CAZXSQ010000560.1:3206-3541 GCA_964643335.1 uncultured bacterium | reverse complement strand
CGATGAAACGTGATATAATTCGAATCATGGTAGCTATGAGCACCGTTGTAGGCAGTACGGGACAGGAAAATAATGTCGTCTCCATCAAATTGAAAATCAACGTACTGAAATCCCACTTTAGAGTCATTACCAATATTGTTGTAATCACCCTTATCTTCCAATAAGGTTTCCTTATGTTCCCATTCCCACAAATTTTTTGAAGAATAAATAGATAAAACATTCCGTTGATTTGGATTTTCAGGATTGGTGTTGTTATTGGTCAGCGTCCAATAAAGTCCAGTTGTTGGATCACGGCGAATAGCGAATTTTGACATGCCTCCAGGAAATTTAATAAA
>CAZXSQ010000560.1:0-3196 GCA_964643335.1 uncultured bacterium | reverse complement strand
AATACCCGCCTCAACAATACAAGGAGTATTAGAAAATGCATTAGACTGGAAAGGTAAACAACATATATTAAGAAAAATAAAAACCTTTAAATAACCTTATATTACATAAATAATCATGCCAATTGTAGGTTTTAATTTTGAAAAAGTACAAGTAGAAAAAAAGAATCCTATTAAAGGAAAAGTCCAAATTAAAAGTAATGTTTCTATTACAGATATAAAAGAAGAAAAACTTCCAACAGGAAAAACAAAAATGGATGGATTAAAATTTAATTTTTCTCCACTGTTTTCAATAAGAAGCACTGCCGCACGATCTACAACCGGCAGCGAATTCACTCTCAAGATGTTATGGAGCTGCCCATCCGGAGCAGGGACAACATTTCCTTCCAGCCACCCGGCAGAGTTCCCACCAGGGAGGTGATTGGCTCCTACAGTGAACTGAGCAGGATCAGATTCCTGATCATAAACCACTTGATTACTCATGATCCAGGATGAAGATTTTAACAAATCGATATCTGCTTCAGCCGAAATCACCAAAGAGCGAAATCCAGAAGGCCATTCACGGGGGGTGCAATTTTCAAAAGCACGATAAAGCCGTCCCTCATGTTCTACTACTGGCATGGGGGCGCAATGAAAATTCGGCCCGGTATTGCCTGGTCCTGCTTTAAATAACAAACCACTATGTTCATCATCGGGTTCCGTCCAGGTTGTACCGTTATCATCACTCCTTCTGATGACGATGGAACCATATGCCTCTGAGCAGCCAAGATAATACACTTTTCCCCGATGCACAAATAAACTGGCCCAGAACGTATTTTGGACACAAGTTACATAACGCCAAGTATCCCCATCATCGCAGGATCGAAAAATTAATGCGGTATTATATTGCTTGGTACCCTCAGAGCGTGGAGCACCGGGACCAAACATATCCATCGATACCAAAAGATCGCCGTTGGGTGTTCGAACAATCGAAGGACTCCCCAAATAAATACCTGTGCAAGCAGGGCTAAAATGAACTACATGTTCAAGTGGATTCATAGTTTCGGCATAAACAAATGGCTTTTGAAAATTTTGAACGGTTGATAAAATCACCAATCCAAAAAAGCAAGGATTCACTATCTTCATTATTATTAACCTACCTTAATAGTGATAACTTCATGAATTATTGATGCGTTTGGCCAGTTGATCCTCGACGGGTTTAATCGATGCTTTATGCTTTTCCCTCAAGGCATTGATTTCTTCGATCACATCAGGATGTTTATCTGCGATATTATACTTTTCAGATGGATCGTGAAGCAGATTATGAAGAACCGGTGGGTCATGACGTACCGGTTTTTCTCCTTTGTATGCGGTTTGGGTAATGTAGTGGGCTTTGAATGCTTCCTTGCGAATGGCATAGATCTGCTGACCGCGATAGTAAACCAGGTGATCGCGTGGACTTTTTTCTCTATTGAACAACACAGAGCGTAAATCGTAACCGTCAATCACTCTGTCCGAAGGGATATCCGCTCCGGCCAACTTACAGGCAGTCGGTAAAAGGTCCATGGTAGAACCCATATCCATCACCACACCCGGTTCAACTCGTCCCGGCCACCAGAAAATTGTGGGTTCGCGCATCCCGCCTTCCCAGGTGCTTCCTTTTCCTTCTCTCAACAAACCAGCCGAACCACCATGTTGATCAAAGGTGAGCCAAGGTCCGTTATCTGAGGTAAAAACTATAAGCGTATTGTCACATAGATTTAATTCTCTTAACGTTTTGACAATCTGACCAACTCCCCAATCGATTTCTTCTATAACATCACCATAGAGTCCCCGAAGGCTGGTGTCACGGAATTTTTCAGAAGCAAACAATGGCACATGGGGCAAACTGTGAGCCAAATATATAAAGAAAGGCTGGTCACTGTTCTCTTTGATAAATTTAATCGACTTTTCTGTGTAACGGCGGGTGATTGTATTTTGATTCGCTGGACGTTCGATGATTTCCTCATTACGCATAAGAGGGACATTGAAATATTCTGGTTTGGGATGCCAAAACCGGTCACGTCCAAGTTCCCTGGACTCCTCGGTCGCGTCCATATCATTGCTATAAGGAATTCCAATGTAATAATCAAAACCGTTATTCGTGGGAAGATAAGGATTTAGATGCCCCAAATGCCATTTCCCGACACAGGCCGTGGCGTATCCCTGCTTTTTCAACAGCTCGGCAATGGTGATTTCCTCTGCAGGTAACCCACCTGCTGAATCGGGGAACAATACCCGGCGCTTGTCGCTGCACATGCCGCTGCGGATAGGATAGCGGCCTGTCATGATGGCAGCCCGGCTGGGTGTGCAGACACTGGCAGCGGCGTAAAAGTTTGTCCACCGTTGACCTTCAACCGCCAAACGATCCAAATTCGGGGTATGAATGGTTGGATGCCCAAACGCCCCTAAATCACCATATCCCAGATCATCACAAAAGACAATAATGATATTGGGCTTTTTATTCGATAACTCAGAAGCAAACAAAGAGGGTGACAGTGCCAACGAAGCCAAACCTGCACCGGCTGTTTTTATAAAATCCCGGCGATGTGTATTCATCATGCCTCCTTAATAAATAATCATTTATGATGCATTTATTGATTTTTACCATAATAAATTCCCAAGGGCAAGCGGGGACGCTTGCTTTACCCCTGGTATGTTGTGTACCAAGAGTGTGCTGGCTGGGTGGCAAGGGCAAGCGAAGCAGCCCTTGACGAAAATAGCCGGGTGCCAAAGGCAAGATAGCCCAATGTCCTTAACTTAAGCAGTCCGTTTATAACAGCCAAAGTGGAGGCGTTGATCCCGCCTGATTTTATTTCGTGGATAGGACCGATCAGGTCGAACTGGCTCAATGGTGGAGCGGAAGAGCTTGATTAATTGGAGACATGATTCATAAGGTCTGGATTGGAGAAAGAGCCGAAGAATGGTTTGTTTCATGCATAGGTGATATTGAAGTATCACAGGTCGGGGGCAGTTTGATTCTAAATTGCAAGTATGCGCAGATTGCCGCTAATGATATCGGCGGACGGCTTGAACTTGACAACCGCCGTGGTGATGTGGTTTGTACAAACTTCCGAGAAGGTGTTCGTGCTTATGTCAATCACGGTACACTTAAATTGACTCCCTGTATCCCTGTTCCGCAAAGTTATTATTGTGATGTGGATGATGGCAGCATCATTCT
>CAZXSQ010000559.1:0-3553 GCA_964643335.1 uncultured bacterium | reverse complement strand
CCCAGGCTGGGCTGGGCATGACTGGGTGGCAAGGGCATGGCGAAGCCAGCCCTTGACATAAACCGCACATGCTGCGAATCCGCAAGGGCTGACCGCAAGCGGTCTTGCCCTTGGCACCCAGCGTGGATTGCCCTCATCATGCAGTTTGTTTTACCCAGGCTGGGCTGGGCATGACTGGGTGGCAAGGGCATGGCGAAGCCAGCCCTTGTCGTAAATGGCACCATATAACAGGGGCGTATGCCCCTGCAGTTATTCTTGAATTAGGATGGGGATGGAGTGGATGTTGCGTATGCCGGAGGCTCCGCTGGTGAGCCGTAGTTTTCCTTGAAGAATGCCTGCTGTGGCGGTGTCTTCTTCTGTAATGGTATATTCGGCTAATCCAAAAGCGGAATCCGGTTTTGTACACGTAGTTCGTCCCTCATTGAGAAGGATTTCATCGTTCAGAAGAAAAAAATCGACTGATTTTTGGGTTAAATCAATGGGATGGCCTTCTTCATCCCGGCAATGAAAAGTCAGAATGACCCCCGCGTCGTCTTTGGATAATTGTATCGCTTCACTCATTGGCAGACCTCCCTGATTTGAGTTTTGGGGAATAACACAGTGACAGGTAATCGGTTTGGGATACATACATATAAATGAATTTTGTACCCATAATCACCTGTTGAACCTTCCACCCCGATCCATGAGACTCCAACTTTAAAACCGGCCCGATTGAACAGCGGATTGTCTGTGCCTATTGTTTTATTGTGGTTATGAAGATCGGACATAATCGCTATCCTTTCACCAAGCAATATCCGGGGTCTTGTAAAATATTCCGTCCAATGGAGGCGAAGGCAAGCGTTCCTCGCGGGAGGGAATTGTCCCGGTTACTGAACTGGGGTAAAAGTACACTCGGTAAAATGTATCCACGGGAGTGGCGAAACCGATATCATCCGGGGCAGCTACCTGAATTTCCATGTGTGAAGGCATATCTGCAGGGACTTTTCGGGTTGGACTTTCAATTGTATCCTGGGCATACCAGAGCCGTGCCCGGGAAATTTCTCTTGAGACGATAAGGGTTTCCCGAGTCACAGCATCGATTTTCTCACTGAGACTTAACCGTGTGAATTCTATGTCCTCAAGCGTCTCATTCGTTGCATCGGCAATTGAATCGTGAACAGTGGATACAATTTCATCATGATAATCAGTGTATACACTCTCTGTGAGTGGAGTATTTCCATCTAATCCTTCGACCTCCGAACCTATGCTTGTTATTCCCTGTCCATCGGGGACCAAGGTATAAGTATTGCATACTCGGGTTGTGACACTGCCAATCAATCCCGTCATAAGAACATTGTAATTGCCCGGAACATCGCTATTCGTGGGGTGGATCCCGGTAGCCAATCCGATATCTACCTGGTGCATAACACCCGAATCGATCGTATTACCATCCCGTAGAATAGAAAATTCAAGATTTATAGGATTTGTGGGCATACCGGTTTCAGGATCGGAACTGAGTAAGACAAAAGGAACCTGGTCTCCTACCTCAAAAATACCCAAATAGGATTGTGCGCTTGTATTTAAAATAATGATGAATAGAAAGATCAATGTGAATATGTATCTCATGATAAATCTCCTGTGCTTTAAAGTTATGAGTTTTAATGAATGTTTATTTACCAGGTTAAACTCTTCCGGCGAAAAAAATTCGGGCGAATACAACAATCAAGCTGCCTGTAAGACCGCCGACAATGGCGGCCGTGGCTTTCACGCTCGCCAATTCCATTTGATTCCGGTTTAATTTTTCTCTCAAAACAGCCAATGAATCGTTGATTTCGTGGACAAATGTTTGGATGTCCTCGACTTTTGTTCTGATATGTTCGAGTGAAGTTTTTAATTCGACATACTCGGTGGTATATTTTGCTTCAGAACCGTTCATGTTCTATCCTTTCTTTATAATTGCTGCCATCCGGCACTTGTGTAAATGTAAGCGCCATCCTGGTTGTCATCGCTGGTATGATCGAAGTAAATTAATTCGCCAACGCTGCCATCGGGCAGGGATGTGTATACCGGTAGTTTGAGAGAACCTTTCAGCGAAAGTGTTCCACTGTTGGCATTTAAAACCATGGCATCGACGTTTTCATCGCTATGCCATTTAAATGAATGATCCGAATAAAAATCCAATGAAAACGGTGAAATTCCCATTCGATATAGAGTTCCATAAAGCAGGATTTTATCGCCTTCAGTTTGATTGGCAAAAGAAAATACGTTTCCCGATATGACGTCTTTTCCCGCTGACAGGTTGTTTCTGGCGGATGCATTGCCGATATCACCCGAAATAATGAACAAATCTTCCATGGCATCACTATGGAATTTGATATTCTGATCAGAAGTCAAATCCAGATCATTGGGCGAAACACCGATCTTGTAGGTGTGGCTGTAGAAACGGATTTTGTCACCGTAATAGTCCGGGCATTCCATCAATGTCACTGGAACGATAACCGCATTGGCGGTGCCATTGTTTGTTGGATCAAGGTAAAGGTCGAGGTTGGAGCGGATCACGGTATGAGGACCGTCCACCTCGATAACCACATCGGCTATATCGGATAATACACGAAACTTATCGGCTGCGATGGTTGATGTGGCCGCGGTGAGATCACCGTAGACAGCGCCGCCGTTTTTCAAAATGAAGGCGTCTTCAATTTGTTCTTTGGCAATTCTGGTTTGTGAATGTGACGCACATACGAACAACAAGAGGGTTAGCAATGATGAAAAGTGGATTGATTTTATTTTCATTTTGGTCTCCTCAATTTTTTTTTAGATTGCCGGCAGGATGCCGGCGTTACATTTCGTACTCGACGGTATAGCGATGCTGGATGCGATAGTGAGAAAGCGGTGAACTCGCAAAGGTGTATCCCCGGCCATCCACATCTTCGGTATAATCTACATCTTTTTCCTGAAGGACTCCGTTTACAAAAACGTCCAAAGTACCCGACTGAAACCGATGTTGAATCGAAAAATGAGTGCGCGAACCATCCGGTGATTCAATCGGCGATCGATCAGCAGCATGAAGATGAGCTTCACCGATAACAAATTTTGAGCGATCATCGATAATGTAGGACTGTACACCCTCATCGATTGCAAGAATTTGTGTTGCACCAACTCGATGATAAATTTGGGCAAGCGGGATTGTTCCCGTGGGAGTTTCAGGAGCAAATGGAGATTCGGATTCGGTTCCCGTAACTCTATCGAACTCTCCCGTGGGCAATAAAATAACCAGATCGATTCTCGGAAGGTTCTGCGGAGGCTCGAAAACACTACCCAGAGGGACTGTGCTTTCATTTACTGAGCCAGCCAGTGTTTCACCCAACACTGCCCAGCCGGGAGATACACGAACGGTCATATCCGGGGGATCAAAGGGAAGCACTTGCAGGCTGGCCTGTCCGGATAAAGTAATAATCCCGTATTGCCCGCGTAAAAACAGAATAGAGCAAATTTTGTGGAACAGTTCAAAAGCAGCGGCTGATCAGCGACAATTAAAATTCCCTACTGACGACAATTAAAACTCCCTGTTTGA
>CAZXSQ010000558.1:0-3586 GCA_964643335.1 uncultured bacterium | reverse complement strand
TTTGCTGGAATTCAAAGACTATAATGTTATCGTTTATACCACAGGGGAAGAAATTCTCAACAATATCGATTCGGCTGAGGCGGATTTGGTCTTATTGGATTATCAACTTCCGGGCTTAAACGGATTGGAAGTGCTTCCTAAGTTGAAAGAGAAATATCCTCAGTTACCGGTTGCACTGGTCACGGCTTCTTCACAGCGGGATACAATTGAAGAAGCCGAAAGTAAAGGAGCCGATAAGATCATATTAAAGCCTTATACCCATACGGATATGCTCCAAGCAGTAGAAGAGCTTCTTGGGGGTAACTAATTCATCGTTTATTTCCCAAAAAAACAACTTTTATTCCTCTTTATTATTCCTTCCGCTATACTGACAGATTTAAAAGGAGTTCAAACGTGGTGGATTTATCTATCGTCATTGCGTGCTATAAAGACGGGGCGCATCTCGAAAATAGTTTATGTGAAATTGAACGGTTTCTGAATCAGACGCAATATACCTATGAATTCATCATTATTGACGATTGCAGTCCGGACGGTAGCGCCAAACAGGTTGAGATCTCGGCGGCGAAACGCAGCCATGCGCGGATGATCTTGCATGAACAAAACGTTGGACGAGGCGGCACAGTAGCAGAAGGCATGAAATTGGCTGAGGGAACTTATGTCGGTTATCTGGATATTGATCTCGAAGTTCACTGCCGGTACATCACGTCCATGGTGCTGGCATTGGAAGACGGTTGGGACGGGGCTATAGCATTTCGTGTCTACAACGTAGGTTGGAATTTGGATATGTTGTTCAGGAATATTCTAAGCGTTGGTTATCGCACGCTGGTACATAAGATGCTAAAACTTCCATTTCGGGATACTGAAACAGGATTTAAATTTTTTCAACGTGAGAAGATACTCCCGATATTGGAGAAAACTCATAGTCCCGGTTGGTTTTGGGATACGGAAGTGATGGCCCGCTGCCATTTCAACGGATTGACCATTTGTGAAATTCCTGCATTATTCATGCGCCGATGGGATAAAACATCAACAGTTCGTCCCATTCGTGACAGTATTGTCTATTTCCGTGAGTTACTCGCTTTTCGTAAACAGCTGCATAAGGAAGGAGTTCTGTGATCAATCCCATTTATGCACATCCGCGCATTTATGAAACCGGTTTGAGGATACTTTATCGTTCCCGTTATATTGAACGCTTAACCGCTGTGGCCGAGGAGATTCCGGAAGGGGCCAGCGTTGTTGATCTTTGTGCTGGGGATTGCGCTTTATATCGATATGTGCTGAAACAAAAAAAAGTGGATTATCTGGCATGTGATAGGAATGAAAAGTTTTTGCGGTGGGCTGAAAATCAGGGGATTAATACGCAATATTTAAACTTGTTCACTGATGATGTTCCTACGGTTGATTGTGTGGTTTTGATGGGAAGCCTTTATCAATTTTACCCTAACGAGCAGCACATTCTATCCAAAATGATCCAAAGTGCACGGGAAAAAGTTATTGTGTCAGAACCAATTCGCAACCTTTCACAAAGCCGTTTCTTTTTACTTAAATGGCTGGCGTATTATCTGACTAAGTTTGGAAAAGAAACATATAAGCATCGTTTTAATGAAAAATCTCTGCATTTACTGCTTAAAGAGGCAGGTTTTCATTTTTTTAAGCCGATTGCAGGTGGAAGGGAAATTCTATCTGTGCTTGAAAAGAGCAGGTATGACGGTTGAGTTGAAGTGATGTTTCCAATAGGATTGAGTTCGTGGTATTTTTTTAGGTTTGGAAAATCACGAAGGTGTGCAATCATATGGTGAGGCAATTACAAAGGATTGCCTTTACAATGAATAGGGGTGAGGATATTCATAAAGGTGGGCAATCACGTAGGATTGCCCCTACAACATAACATAAGTAGGGGTAGACCAATGTGTCTACCCTGCTTGGTTTATTATTGAAATCAATGATGGAAAGGAAATCTTTCTTCAAATGGCGATAAAACCGAAAGCAGGTTCATATCGGGAGATTACTTGGGAAGCCATTGTTTTAGGAATCCTTTTCGGGATTATGTTGACAGCCTGTTTTACCTATGCGGGGCTGTTAATCGGTTTTACTATCGGTGGGTCAGCTGTTGCGGCCATTCTGGGGTATGGTGTCCTGCGGGGGATTCTTAAAAAAGGGACTATTGTTGAAAATAATATCAATCAAACCATCGCCTCCAGTATCAATATAACCACATCGGGGATCATTTTTACCATACCCGCTTTTTATTTGATGAATATACAATTCAATCCGATATTGGTCTGCATTGCCTCTATTGCAGGCGCGCTGCTGGGTATTTTCTTTATTATTCCTATACGTAAACAGATGATCGATCTCGACCGTTTGCGTTTTCCCACCGGGACGGCGGTGGCTACGGTACTGAAGTCACCGGGTGCCAGTATCGAGAAGTCGCGGTTGCTTTTAATTGGAATGATTATCAGCGCGGTGGTTTATTTTTTGAGTCAATTCCCGATCAAACTTGCCAATGGAGTTTATCTGTTTGGAATTGATTTCGCCTTGATCCCTCATACTGTGAATCTGGGATTCTGGTTGGGCATGCCTTCTTATGTGGACAACGTATGGGCGATTAGTCTATTTTCGCTGGGGGCGGGATTTATTTCCGGACGGCCTGGTTTGGTAGTTTTGGCCGGTGGTATCCTGGCTTACTGGTTTATAACCCCATTTGCGGTTATGCAGGAATGGATTCCATCCAATTTGATTCAGGACTATATGGCCGCGGGTGGTGAAGAACAACTGGCTGCGGGAAGTGAAATTAGTACCTGGGCGCATGAACATATGAACCGCCCGATAGGCATTGGGATGCTGATTGGTGGGGCGTTGACCGGTATTATTCTCGCCGCTCCATCGATGAAAGCGGCCATAGCCAGCCTGCGGCGGATCGATCTGAAAAGCGGCCAGGCTGAGGAACTTCCCCTTAAGTTACTTTATGTGGGTATAGGAATTTCACTTGTCGTTTTGTTTCTTGCTACTTATTTCACCGCGCCTGTGGGAATATTCAGGGCCATACTGGTCTCCATTATCGGCACGATCTGGCTGGGTTTTGCCGGAATCGTTATCGCTCAAGCCACCGGTATGACAGACTGGTCTCCGATAAGCGGGATGGCACTGATTGCGGTGGTATTGATTTTATTACTCACTAACAATTCGATTCCTGCCGCTGTGTTGATTGGAGCGGCGGTCTGTGTAGCTGTGAGTGAATGTGCAGACATGATGCAGGATATGAAAACGGGGTACATGGTGGGGGCCCTCCCCATACGCCAGCAGATCATGCAGTTATCGTTTGTCAGTATCGGGCCGGTGATCAGTTTGATCGTCATCTCGGTTTTGTGGCATAGTTTCGGATTTGGACCGGGGCATGATTTATCCGCACCACAGGCCCAGGCGCTTCAGGCAGCGATTGAAGGCATCACCGAAGGCGGTATTCCATGGCCGAAATATCTTGGTGGAGCGATTATCGGTGTGTTACTTGGTTTCACTGGAGTGGCGGGTATGGGCGTTCTGGTGGGATTGTCCATGTATCTGCCCATTATTTATATTCTTCCCT
>CAZXSQ010000557.1:0-3635 GCA_964643335.1 uncultured bacterium | reverse complement strand
TTTAAAACCCGATGGAATGTTCAGGATGTTCAAAATTTAATGGCCTATACGCTCCTTGCCCGGCAACAATATACAGTTCCGATTAAGCCGGTCATGTTTTTATTTCTGGAAGATAAGAATGCTTCCGGTGACTATGAAGATGACCTGTTCACGTTTCACTTTGAATTGATCAAAATGTGGAAACAGGATGGTGATGCTATTTTAAGGAAGGATGATTTTTATCTTTATCCATTTATTCCACTGATGTCCGGGGAAGAAGTTATTTTAAAAGCGGAAGAAAAGTTATATAATAGTGTATTGGACCGAAATGAGAAATCGGAATTGTTGACGGCCATGGCCATTTTTGCTGGATTAAAAAGTAAGGAACTTGGATTAGACATTTTCAATCGGAGGAAATATCTTATGATCGAGTCACCCACGTATGAAATACTCAAAGAACATGCGCATAAATCTGCGCGAGAGGAAGTGAGGGAGGAAGTAGAAGCGAAAGTAAGAGAGGAAGTGAGAGAAGAAGTGAGTAAAGCATGCCGTGAGGAAAGTCGAAGAGAAGGTCTTCAAGAGGCGATTGAGTTGGCTTTGGAGATCAAATTTGGTGAAGAAGGGCTTATCTTGATTCCTCGTATCAAAACCATTGATTCTCTGGAAAAACTCGAAGAGATCAAGTCTATTGTACGAACAGCCAAAAACCTTCATGAAGTTGAATCGGTTCTTTATTAACATCTCTTCTTCCCATCGTGCTCCTGGACTATCATCTTACCAATAATTCTCTTCAGAAGGACATATGTCCAGAAGGTAGGGGCGTAAGAAATCTGAAGTTAATGACATTGGGGTGCCAAGGGTTTGCCGTTTACACCCTTGACGGAACATCGCAAGGGTACAAACAACGTACCCTTGGCACCAAGCAAGGGGTGTGCCATTTTCCCCTTTACGAGTTATAGCAAGGGCGTTGGAAAACAAACAATATTTATAAGTTATTTCCTCAAGGCTGTAAATGAGACACCCTCTCCACCACAAAATGGACAATATAATCTATTCTTTTTACTAGCCTTAAATAAACTAAGATAAAATTTCACTTGACATAATATAAAAAGTGGTAAACAATTATACTGGATTTTTATGCTTTTTGGTTGAGGAGAAATTACGATGAGGGCAAAGAATAATCATGTTTCTTGTTTGGTTGAGCCGCTTGTAAAGGGTGTAAATCTATTTGTTATCTGTTTCTTATTTGTATTTTTTCACGGTCTACAATCTAACGCAGGGATTCAGCCTTTGTCAAAGGCGGGAATATCAGAAAACAGTTTGATTAATGAAACACCAGTCTTTCTCAGCGGTACGGATGAATACATACATGAGCAGTACAAACAATTAGCCAAAGGGAAAAAACCAGCAGCAAATGAATTGGTGCCGAAAGAATTCTGGTCTCAACAACCAGATCCCCGTTTGGCAAATGTGTATCGCTGGCCTTCCTTTTATTTCCGCGTAGCCAATGACAGGACTGATTCAAACGGCAATGGTTTGCTCGAATGCCGCTATAAAGTCAATTTTAGCGCTTTTCAAAGTGATAGCGGCTATTCCGCCCAGCAGGTTCAGACATTTGAAAATGAACTGCGTCAATGCATTTCTCTGTGGAATTCAGTCTTTGCCCAAGTTGGACTCGAATTTCTTGAAGTAACTGAAAGTAACTATCATATTATCTTTCAAGCTGCTTCCACCGGATTTGAAAGTGAGAGCAATTTAAGCCAGGCAACACTATTCGGCGCCTGGAGCGAATTCTCCCCGGTTTTCAAAATCCGCAGCACTTATACACGATTTGGGGCCTTTTTAAGCTTGTTGGACAACGGAGCGCCAACGGCGGTCTCCCGGCACCCCGCGGGAAATCCCTATGCATATCTTTTTCCAAAGAATTCTTTTATTGGGGCCGATACAAACAACAATCAAGTCCAATTAACTCCAATCAGCAATATTATCCATCGCGAAATCGGGCATCTCGTGGGATTGATAACACCCTGGCAGGCCTATATCAATTCACTCAACGGCGAAAATGATGAATACTTGATCGACTGGCTGGCCTGGTCAACCATTAAAGGACTCCCCCCGCAAAATTCTTCTTTCAAATATGGCGGTGAAGATTTTGCTCAATCCGATTGGAGCAGAGGATTTATTAATTCCTTCATGACGGATGATCAGCCCTACTATGCCATTTATCCCAATATTCCACCACCGATCAAAGCATTTGTCGCTCATTATTACGCACGATATGACTACCAAAACGCCCAAACATTGTTGAATCAGGCTATCAATGAACACAATACTTATTCCACGTTGGCTAAGGGAGAAGCCAAACAGGAAATTGAGCCGAACGACACGGTTAATAGCAGCATGAATATTCAAATTGGTCTTCCTATTGTAGGAGCATTGTCATCGGCTAACGATTCTGCCATGACAATGGCTGAGACCTTCGAGGATAGTGAGGACTGGTACAGTTTCCGAATTGTCAACGCTGATTTGGGAAGAGAGTTGCTGTGTTCATTAAGCACAGGCTCTATTATCGATCAATCAGCCCGTATTGAACTCTATAACAGCCAATCACAACTTGTTGTTTCAAGCAGGGAGGAAGAATTTCCCGAAATTCGCTATACACCGGAAGCGGGAGGGCTTTTTTATCTTGTTGTGAAAAAATCACAGAGCAACAACGGTTCCCGGGATTACCTGCTTTCCATCTTTTTCACTGATGGACGTCCCGCAAGCGCGCCAACATTAACCCCCACACCGGTTCCTACAAGCACACCGATGCCAACTTCAGTCCCGGTACCTTTAATTACAGGTGCATCGGGAGAATTTATCTACGGTCTTGGAACATTAAAAGCAGCTGTTTACTCACCTGATGGCAATTATATCGCGACAGGAGGTGGCCAAGGGGCATTTCTTTGGGATGCGAGTACAGGCACTCTATTGAGAAGATATACCGGTCATAGAGGAGCGGTCACGTCTCTAGCATTTTCATCCGACAGCGATTACTTACTCACCGGAAGCGAAGATAAGACGGCCATTCTATGGGATGTTGAAACCACAAATGCGGTACAAAGTTTTATTGGGCATACAGAATCTGTACTTTCAGTGGTTATTTCACCAAACAATAACCAGGCATTAACCGGGAGTGCAGATAATACAGCCAAATTATGGAATATTGATACCGGGGAAGTTATTCACACATATAATAATCACAGCAGTTGGATTTATTCCGTTGCGTTTTCTCCATCCGGCACACAAATTTTGACTGGAAGCCGGGATAAAAGTGCCAAATTGTGGAATACAGAAAATGGCCAGGTCATCCGCACATTCAGCACTCACAGCGGTTCAGTCATGTCAGTCGCGTTTTCACCCAATGGGAACCGGATATTAACCGGGAGTTCAGATACTACAGCTATTTTATGGAGTGCAGACACCGGTACTCAGCTGCATACGTTCAGAAGCGGAGCAGTTGAATCCGTCGCTTTTTCCCCAAATGGTGACCTCATTATGATCGGCAGTGTGGGCAGTGCCAAACTTTGGAATGCCGAAACCGGCGCTCTTGTTCAGACCTTCATCAGCGGCAACCAAGAAGTATTCTCTGTAGATTTTTCACACGATGGTTC
>CAZXSQ010000556.1:2504-3666 GCA_964643335.1 uncultured bacterium | reverse complement strand
GTGAAACGGCGTAATTTTCTTCGTAATTCAGGCATAATGACTGGCATAGTATTGAGTTCAACCATGAAAACTTCTTCATCCAAAGCGGGTGAAAATCAATATACCATCGCTTTGGTGATGAAAGCTTTGTCTAATCCTTTTTTTCACGCCATGGAAGTGGGAGCGAAACAGGAAGCCGAACGGCTAAGCGTCAATCTCCTAACCCAGGGAACAAACAAAGAAACCGACGTGGCTCAGCAGGTCAGCATTGTCGAGAATTTCATCACCCGAAATGTGGATACAATTGTGATCGCACCCGCCAGTTCCAGCGGATTGGTTCCTGTTTTATATCGGGCTCAAAGGCAGGGTATTTTTGTAGTGAATATCGATAATCCCTTGGATGAAAAAACCAAAAAGCAAATTAATTTTAAATGTCCTTTTGTGGGATCGGACAATGCGCTTGGTGCGAGTTTAGCCGCGCATGACCTGGCCGCCGCCATCGGTGGAGTCGGTAGAGTTGCTATTCTCGAAGGCATCCCCGGCGTGATCAATGCGGAATTACGCAAAAAAGGAGCACGGCGAATTTTCGATGCGGAATCCAATATTGAAGTGGTGGCTTCGCAAACTGCCGAATGGGAGACCGACAAAGCCTACCAGGTTTTTACCAATATTTTGACAGCCCACCCCGGCATTAATGGATTATTCGCTTCCAATGACAGCATGGCTCTGGGAGCAATTCGAGCGATTGAAGCGGCTGGCAAAGAAGGCAAAATAGCGGTGACATCATACGATAATCTCAAAGCGGCTCAGGAAGAGATACTCGCGGGCAAAATAATTTCTACTATTGAACAACATCCGGAATTAATGGGGGCTTACGGTGTAAAAGCAGCGGTGGATCATCTAAACGGAGAAGATGTACCGGAACACATCACAACTCCATTGGAAGTGATCGATTACCGGTATCTCAAGTTGAAGAAATAACCATGAAAAAGATATTCGTTATCGGAAGTTCCAACACCGACATGGTTGTCCAGTGCGATAAACTGCCTGCACCCGGAGAAACGGTACTAGGAGGGGAGTTTATCCGTGCGAACGGTGGAAAGGGCGCTAACCAGGCTGTTGCCGCCGCCCGGCTGGGTGGTGAGGTGGTGTTTGTATGCCGTGTGGGGGACGATGCGTTCGG
>CAZXSQ010000556.1:0-2494 GCA_964643335.1 uncultured bacterium | reverse complement strand
GCGTATAAACATGAGAATATTGATACCGCCTATATAAAAACCGATTCTTCTGCTGCCTCCGGAGTGGCATTGATCGTTGTAGACCGGCATGGAGAGAACTATATAGCAGTCGCTTCAGGTGTGAATTTGAATCTTCAACCCAGCGATATCGATCCACTGGCCGATGTCATATCCCCGGGTGATATTATATTACTTCAGCTTGAGATTCCTCTGCAAACAGTGGAATATGCTGTCAACCTGGGTCGAAATAAAGAGGCTGTGGTCATTCTCGATCCTGCACCTGCTCCTCTAAAAGGACTTCCGCCCCACATATTATCCCAACTAGATTATATTTTGCCGAATGAGCATGAAGCCGCTTCGTTAGTAGGATCACCTCACGATATTGAAGAACTTGCTCGCCGATTGGGGCAACAAAGAATAAAAAACGTCATTATCACCGCTGGACAAAAAGGAAGCCTCTTTTATTCATTTGATGAAATGAAATCTTATCCACCCTATTCTGTAAAACCGGTGGATTCAACGGCAGCTGGTGACGCATTTGCCGGGGGACTCGCTGTGGCTATTGCCGAAGGCCAGCCCTTGGATGAGGCGATTCAGTTTGCACAAAAAGCTGCTGCGTATTCAGTAACCAAAATCGGGGCTCAATCTTCCTTACCGGCCCGTAAAGAAATGGAAATGCTTGATTAGATTTTATTCAAATATTCTTCATTAAAATTGAGAAAACAGAAGACGGAAGAAACATAAAAAGGCGCGGGAATCCGCGCCTTTTAACCTATGATGGTTGAATGCCACAGTTTTAAGGAGTCGAACTAAACATGTCGCCGGAATATAAACCGCCGGGACGAAGCAGGAATATCTCCACACGGTCTATCAGTACTGTTACCTGATCGGATTGTGATGTTGAAACCACCTGGATAACCGGAGTGATTTCTTCTCCTGTATCAGGCTCATAAACTAAAACAAGCCGCCGTTCACTATCCACAAAAGCGGCTGCATTTGCCGGATAATGTGTGGCGATGGATGTATCCGCCGTTCCCGCTGCGAGACTTCCTTTTAATACAGCAATAGCAATGGCTGCTTCGTCAGCGTCCGCTCTTGCTGTGACTCGCATAAGTACTGGATAACCGGAAGTTTCCACGGTATTTTGTGCAAAAATCAAAGACAATTCCTCAGGACCGACAGTTATGGATAATCCTTTTTTATCGATGGAGGATGGTATCGGATTTCCTACAAAACCTGTTGTAGAGACGATTCCTCCTTGCAAACCGATAAATCCTCCCGGAATTTCCATCCAACCATTTGATGCCAAATCTCTCTGGTCGAATTCATAAACAAGAAGAGGTTCCGGAGCCGCTATGGGTGTTGGCGTAATACCTGGTTCCTGTGGCTGGGTAGGAGTTGGTGTAACAGACGGCATTCCAGTAGGAAGTGGTGTCTTAATCGGCGTAGGGGTATTGGTTACAACCGGTGTAGGTCCACCAGGTTGTGTCGGAATTAACGTGGGGGTAGGAGTCACGCCAGGTTCAGAACCAGAAGGATTAAGAACAATAACGGTTCCCTCACTTTCATTTCCGAATTTATCATAGACGGTCAATCGGCAGGTATAAGTGACACCGTTATCATAACCATCCGAGCGGTAGAACAAGGTGTTTCCTAGATCCAAAGCGGGCTGATTATTGATATAGAGTTTGTATCCCCCGCCATCGGCAACATCCGGACTGACTGAAGGAGTCCAGAATGGATGAATGTAACGGTCCCTGGCAACCCCGAAAAGCCTTTCCACATCAGCCGGTGGATTGGTATTGCTGGAGAATAAAGTCACATTTGTTTCTGTTTCTTCCCCCGCTCTTATTTCCGCCGGGCTTTCAACAGGATAATATTTTGATCCTGAAGCAAAGGTGATTTCATGAATGCCGGGGGGCACATTTTCAAAGATATAATTCCCTGAGAAATCGGTTTTGGTAGTTTTATTAAGAACAGGAATGGAAACATTGACTTCAAATAAAGGGAGGTCCGATTCGGAATGAACGGTCCCGGTTAATCTGCCTGTCGTGACACCATTCGGATCTCCAATGTAAAGACTATAGAAACCATGGCTATCCCGCCTTAAACATTTTAGAAAATAAGTTCCGGCTTCCAGGTTGAGTTCAGCGCTGATCAAATCGGAGGTTCGGTAGCGCTCATATCCTTGCAATCGTGTATGCATATTGGCTGCGTATAATTCCAGATTCGACCATAATGATGCGGCAGTTTGGTACGTCAATTTATATGGCCCAGGATTATTGATTTCAAAGCGATACCAATCGGCAGAATCCTGGGTAAGATAATGATCATACCCCAGCGCTCCATGAGCGATGTTATTTAATTGCATAGGTTGAGCCAAAGTAGGCAGGTAGTCGGGTTCGGTATTTTTTACAGTTTGTTCTTCAAATTTTGTGTAAAGCTGATAGGTTCCATAACTTTGTCGCCGTAATAAGCGAATGTAATATGTTCC
>CAZXSQ010000555.1:0-3692 GCA_964643335.1 uncultured bacterium | reverse complement strand
GTCAAACAGGGAGTTTTAATTGTCGTCAGTAGGGAATTTTAATTGTCGCTGATCACTCTCCCTACTCGATTGGTTCAATACTACCACCAATACAATTAAAAAACACCTAAAAGGGTATACCTAAAGGTTCTAAATTATCTGTATCCAGTTTCTAACCAGTTTCTGTAATCTTCATACAACCGAATCGAATCAGGATGCCCCGCAAATGCTTTCGACCCGGGCTTATTCATCATCCCTTGATATTGATAGACCAAAATATTATCGACATGGGGTGAAAGTGCGGTGAGTTGTTTTTTGATGCGGGTAAAAGGGGCTGGGATTAAGTTGCTTTTGTAGGTTTCTCCTTCGAATTCGAAGATTTCCATATCGGCCCATAATGCGATGCGGGGGATGCGGTTATGCACGGTGCGCAAACGTGCAAAGATTGCGTCCAATTCATTAGGGCTGGTTTTACGCACTCCCACTTCATCCTGATAGGCGATGATGTCCACATCCAGTTGCTTCAATTGATTTGTATACCGTTCATCGGCTTTTACTTTCCGGGTTCCGTAAGGAGCGATCAGGATTTTTGCATCGGGAGTCAGTTGTCTAGCCACTTTACTGGATTCGTTGCAATACTGAATAAACGCCTCACTGAAATAGGGATTCAACGCCGCTTCATTCGGCCAATACCACCCGTAAAAGCTTGGATGCAACCCATACCGTTCCACCAATTCCTCCATAGCCTGCTCACGTTTCTTAACACCTTCCAAACCGGCTAACGTGCCGATTTTTTCATCGAAAAAACCGTTGCTGATGAAAACTCTAAGGTTATTTTCATCTGCTGCTGAAAGCACCGCTTCCAGCGGATCATCGCACGCCAAATTCCAAGAAGGAAATAGGCTTGATTGATAGAAGACTTTACCATCCTGAGCCACAGAAAGTAGAACCAGGTATTTCATGCCAATTTCAGCCATTTCGCGAATCTTGATTCCCCACTGCTCGCATGAAAAAGCAGCGCAGGCTGAATCCCAATACTCACTCTCATGATCCCAGCAGTGTTGGAACTCAAACCAACTGCCGCGAATCGGCTGAATTTGATAGGCCTCGCTTTGTTCTTTCGCATTGGAAAAAGAGGAACCGATCAAACCGGGTGTGAGGGTGGTTAACCAAAAAAACTGTCTGCGTCCGAATTTTTTACTTTGCATAATTGGATTATGTATTCCTTAATATCAATTACCGGGAAAATTTTATCCAAATATATTTGAAATTGTAATCCCTTTTGGGATAGGAGATTGCCTAAAGATGCCGCCGGGATGACGGCGTTTCTTTTTTTTGGAACTTGAATAAATACAAACACTTATCATCTCTTTTCCAATCAAATGGATAGATTAAGGCATAGCCATGACTGATTGGGTTAAAAACTTACTCATACCACCCATTTCCCCCGCTGCCTCCGGTCCGCTTTACCAGCAGATCGTTGACGGGATCAAGCGGGAGATCAGTGAAGGGCGTCTGCAGCCCGGCCAGCCTCTTCCTTCCTTCCGCACTCTCGCTGAAGACCTGCTTGTTAGTTTGATTACGGTCAAGCGGGCGTATGAAGAATTGGAGCGGCAGGGCATCATTTACCGCAAGCAGGGGCTCGGAACGTTTGTTTCCGAGCAGGCTGACACACGCAATCGTGAAGTCAAACTCAAGCAAGCGGAAGAACTCATGCGTCAAGCAGTACGTGAAGCGCGCGAAGCGGGGATGCAAGAAAAAGATATCTTAAAACTATTCAGCACAGTACAAAATAATGAAGAGGAGGGTTTTTCTTGATTTATGGAATCGCATTAATGAATAACGCACTGTATATGCAATGAGGGCCAATCGTTTCAGTGGTAATGCTCACAGCGGTTGGAGTTATCTTAAACTTGATACTGTTGATGCGACATACATACACAGATACCTATACTTACATTATTGAGTATCATCTCGAATATGTTTTAATCATTCCAATCATACTTTTTGCTTATATCTGGACATGGTATTTGTTATACAAAAGCAGTGCTCCCTATCGTCAAAAAGCACCCCTGACCTCGTGCCGGTAAGCGATGGAACTCAGACAGCCAATTTTACGTATAATCATAAAGGGCGTTTTTCCCAAATATGGTTCATTTAAAGATAGGAAAAGCCAATTATTTATATTCCCATAAGGAGATCAAAAAGATAATGCTCAATTCATCCAGTAATCTCATTGCTATAGTCACTAAAAAAACTTGCACAATTGTATGGATTTTTTTTCATGATCTCCCTATCAATTAAAGCCAGTCCCTTAACTGACCGCGTTGATCGTCTTTTCCGGCAATGGGATCGGTCAACTTCACCCGGCTGTGCTCTTGCCGTGGTGCAAGATGGAGAAATCGTTTACAAAACAGCCTATGGCATGGCCAACCTGCGTTATGACCTGCCGAATACTTCCACCACCATTTTCCGCGCCGGTTCAAATTCAAAACAATTCACCGCTTTCTCCATCCTTTTGCTTGAAGAAGAAGGTTTAATCGGTCTTGATGATGATATTCGTATGTACATACCTGAAGTGCCTGATTTCGGCAGGCCCATCACAATTCGCCACCTACTACATCATACCAGCGGATTGCGGGATTATTTGGAGTTGATGTCATTCAGTGGAAGAATTCTAATGGTTGATCTCGTTACAAAAGAGCAAGCTCTTGCTCTTATTTTCCGTCAGAAGAAATTAAACTTCGATCCGGGAGATCAACACCTATATAGCAATACTGGCTATTTTTTATTGGCGGAAGCAGTCGCGCGAATCAGCGGGAAAACGTTCGCTGAATTTACAAAAGAAAGAATCTTTGAGCCATTGGGCATGAATTCCAGCCATTTTCGCGATGATACATTTCAAATAGTCAAAAACTTTGCCGATCCTTACTCTCCCAATCCCGCTGGAGGCTATCTGCAAATGTCGATCAACTTTTCCAATGTTGGGGAGGGAGGTTTACTCACCACCGTTGAAGATTTGGCTAAGTGGGATCAAAATTTCTATACCCCTATCGTTGGAAGCCAACGGCTGCTAGCGAAAATGCACCAACATGCAACATTGAATAATGGCGCCCAAGTACCATACGCAGCCGGAATCCTCGTTGATCAATACAATGGCCATAGGCTTATCTTTCACGGTGGCGATATAAATGGTTATCATGGCCATATCGTTCGTTTCCCCGACCAGAACTTATCCGTTCTCACACTTTCGAACACTACCGATTTGTTTTCAAGCGTCCTACTCGAAAAATCTCTGCAAATCGCCGATATCTATTTCAACAATCCCCAAACCTCCGTTCCAAATTTCTTCCTGCATGAACCGTCTTTTTTAGGTTTAGGTCTCGATCTTGATTTTTTGAAAACATTCGATTCTCAACGTTTCTCATTCCTGCAAAATTATTTTCAATCTTCAGCAAAAAAGGATAGAGGTGAGTATGAGAAAATTGTCACGCCGCAAATTTCAGAATCAGAAGCTGATGAATACATCGGCAAGTATTACAGTGATGAACTGGAGATTTTTTATACCATTACCTATGAAGATGGCTTTCTCCACATCATTCCCATGCCGATGCCCACAATCAAAGTCTTAATGTTGAAATAAACACATACATTAATTAAGCCTCGTCAAAAAAATCTATGGGTAACTTCCGGTTCAGGAAGTTTGCCAAGTG
>CAZXSQ010000554.1:0-3693 GCA_964643335.1 uncultured bacterium | reverse complement strand
GCTTAATCTACAAATTGGTCTCAGATGACAATCCCCCAGATCAGGAGTTCTGAATGGTTTCTTTTTTATTAGTAACCGTGATTTAGTGGTGGGCAATAGTTACAACATCAAATACCGTGTCGAAGGACAAGTCAAAGCCGTGCCTGATGTGCCACTCAATACGGGAAACCTGTTGTTGCAATAACCTTATATTGAAGGCTACATACCTCATTTAAGAATGAAAACAGCAGTATAAAATTATGGAAAAAGTCAGCATTGTCATTCCCACCTATAACCGCGCTGCCTTATTGGAGCGAACCTTGCAAAGCGCATTGCAGCAAACGTACGAAGATATAGAGATCATCATTGTCGATGACGGATCGACAGACAATACAAAACAATTAGTAAACAGATTTCAGGACCAACGAGTTGTCTATGTTCGAAATCCCGTTAATCTCGGTGCTCCCGAATCTCGAAACATTGGGATTGATTGTTCTTCAGGAAAGTTTATAGCGTTTCTGGATTCGGATGACGAATGGGATCCACAAAAACTGGAAAAGCAGATTGATTGTATCCGACAACAACAACCTACATCGGATTTTTTATGCTACACACAAATTGTTATGGTCGATCAAAAAAAGAATATCACACCTGCCAAGGATAGAGATGACAATCAACCGCTATCGGAGTATTTCTTTCTCAACAACGAATTCATCGTGACCAGCGCCATGTTGTTTCCGAGGGAGACCATCCGGCGGTTGAGGTTCAAAAAAGATATCAAACTGTTTCAGGACATCGATTTGTGCCTGCGGGCATCTCGCATGCCATGTCAGTTTTTATTCGTCAAAGAACCTCTTTGCACGTGGAATTGCGATGACCGAAAGGATCGAATCACCATGAACCATGATGGTTATACTCGCTTTTGCTGGTTAGAGATCAATTTTGATTATTTTACAAAAAACGCAATGAAAGCATTTCTCCACTCTTTTGTTCTTACCAGAATTAAGACAGTTGAACAAAAAAGATTGGTGCAACAACGATTGCTACAATGGGTTCGGGACAAAAGAATCCTAATGGAAGACGCATTCGACATGATGAAAAAACTGAATTATATTTAAAAACATGTCTTCATAAATTGCATTTAATGATTGAAATATGTTTGTGCGTGTATAAACGCTATTTGCGTTTGCCAATGCTTCTGGCGCAGTTGAAACTACAAACGTTTGAACAATCCGTTGGACAATTTGATCAATCACATTTGAATTAACTTGCATGATTCACTTTTTGAGGATGGTAGGCCGGTAAGATGGGTTAGCCGTCAGGTGTAACCCATCTTTTCCCTAACCTACATTCAGCTTCACCAGGATTAGCTCATCGGCATTTCAATCCGTTTATTGGTCTGCCACAGTTCATCCCAACCGAGTTTTCTTCCTTTGTATGCGGCGGTTCGTCCAAGGATACATGTGAAGGTGCTTGTTGTAACATATTCGCTGTTGTTGATGTATGGCACTTCACCGAGAATGCTTTTTACGAATTGTTCCATTTCAATTTCAACCGCTTTGGCGATTCCTTCATGTTTGACGAACCGGTCTTCGGACTTGATATAAAGTCCTTTTTCATTGTCATAGTAGCCTTCTGAACCGATGATCTGTTTTTCCTGGCCATAAAAACCGGTTGGTATCTGGGTTCCCGTATGAGCCAGATGAAAACCATTCGGATATTCATAGACAACACTAATATGATCGAAGATATCGCCGACGTCCAGCCTCACATCGCGGCCTCCCGATCCCATAGCACAGATCGGGAGCATATTGGTGTACCAATTGAACACGTCCAAATTATGCACATGCATTTCCACGATAAAGTCACCCGATCCCCACAAATAATAAAGCCAATGCCGGACTTGATGATCGAGTTCAGTAAATTCTGGAGGCCGCTCACGCCGCCATAAATCCCCACCCATGCGTTTTGAGTGACCTACGACAACATCACCGATGGCTCCTTCGTGGATCAATTTCGCTATTTTACGATGACCAGGTTCGTAACGGGTTTGCAATCCGGCGCCCACAGTCAATTTCTTCTTGGCTGCGAGTTTTCCTACTTCCAGGAATTTTCGGCATCCCCATGGATCGACGGCGATGGGTTTTTCCGCAAATACGTGTTTTCCTGCTTCTATGGCCGCTTCAAACTGAATGGGGCGAAAATAAGGAGCCGTTGTCAGCAAAACCGCGTCCACGTCATCTAATGCCATGACTTTCTTGTAACCATCCAGTCCGGAAAAACAACGCTCGGGTTTAACATCGAAGAAATTAGCCGGGTCTTTCATTTGGAAATCAAAATAATCCGCCAAGGCAACGACTTTGACCCTACCGGTTCTTAGGAGATTTCTGCCATCATGGCGGCCCCGGCCACCAGTTCCGATAATGGCTAAATTGATTTTCGAATTTTCATTTGAACTATGCACTTGCCTTGGCTGAAGAATCGTAAAAGCGGTGATTCCAGCCGCGGCTGTCGATGCGTCTTTCAAAAAGTTTCTTCTGGAGACATCCTTTTGTTTGTTGTTATCCATTTTTTCCTCCTTATGGATGAGTCTCACTCTTGAGAACTTAATTAAATCTTATTTTATGAATCTACCTATCATAAATGTTTTTATCATGTTTTTATACCACTTTTTGCTTGAGTTGGATAGGAAAGCCTCTTTTTTGTTTTTGAGGAGTAGACGAAAGACCAGCTTTTCATTTAGAGTAATAGGATTAAACACCAAGTTCACAAAAGAAAGCGAGATTGAACAATGTGGTCTTCTCTGTTTTTATTTACACTAACTCTGGCGCAGTATCCCACGCTTGAAATTTCATCCATCCCAGCGCTTAAATTGGAAATACCCATTTGCATTGACCACTTATCCGCTGAATCTATTCAACCCGGTAAATCATACCAACTGGAAATTACCGGAAACGATGAAATGTTACCTGTGCCCATCCAAAAATCCTGTTACTTCACCGGTGCAGGAAAACGTATATCCCCTTCATATCTGTTTATGCTGCCAAAACCACTGGCTGAAAAAAAAGAAACAATTCGTGTACAATTGAAAGAAATGGAAGAAGGAAATCAAGACAGCCCTTTTCGATTTGAAGAAAGAGTGGATCAGGACTTAATCCTATATGAAGGCGAGCAGCCCATCCTTGATTACAACTTCGCGATGGTTTCCAAAGAGGGAGTTCCCGAAGATCGGACAAGAGCCTGCTATGTCCACCCTCTTTACGGCATGGAAGGTGAAATCCTTTCTGACGACTTCCCCCGTGATCATTATCACCACCGCGGCTTGTATTGGGCCTGGCCCGATGTGGAGATCGGAGGCCAGCGATACGATCTTTGGCATATAAAAGGTATCCGGCAAAAATTCGACCGGTGGCTTTACCGTGAAACCGGTCCCGTGTTTGCCTCATTTGGAGTGCAAAACGGCTGGTATGTAGATGATAAAAAGATGATTGATGAGCGTGTAGAATTCCTGGTCTATCGGGCAGGCGAGACTGGACGCTTCATCGATTTAACACTGCACTTCAAGGCAACAGATGTACCCGTCTCATTGAAGGGAACCTCCTCTTTGAATAAAGGATACGGCGGTTTCAACTTCCGTCCCGCACCGAGAGAAGATGCTGAAATTTACACATCCGGAGGCTTTCAAGAAAAAAGAAGCAACCTCCTGGAGTTTCC
>CAZXSQ010000553.1:0-3746 GCA_964643335.1 uncultured bacterium | reverse complement strand
ACGGATTGCTCCGGCGAAAGGCGGCCAGATTTCTCCTGACGAATATGAGGAATCCTGCGTCGCAGCATGTCCAGGCCCCGGTTCCTGCTCAGGAATGTTTACTGCCAATTCCATGAACTGTGTTGCCGAAGCGCTGGGCATTGCTTTACCTGGAAACGGAACCATCCCCGCGGTATTCTCTGATCGCATTCGCCTGGCAGAAGCGGCGGGAATCCAGATCATGGAACTGGTACACAACGATATTAAGGCGGGAAATATTTTGAACCGTGATGCCTTCATGAACGCCATCGCCTTGGATATGGCTTTCGGCGGTTCCACCAATACATCGCTTCATATACCCGCAATCGCCCATGAAGCCGGTTTGAAAATTACGCTGGAAGATTTCAACGCCGTTAGTGATAAAACGCCGCATATATGCAACATGGCTCCTGCTGGACCGTTTCATATGGAAGATCTGGACCGTGCCGGTGGCGTGTCATCGATTATGAAAACCCTTCAGGGAGGCGGACTGATTAACGATGAAACGATCACCGTCACTGGGAAAACGCAGAAAGAAAATATCGAAAAATCAAAACCGGGCAACAGCGATGTTATCCGTCCTCTGTCAAATCCGTATCATCAAACAGGCGGTCTCTGCTGTCTTTTTGGCAACCTGGCTAAGGATGGTAGCGTGGTCAAAGAGGCGGCCGTTCTGCCTGAAATGTTGGTGCACAGCGGGCCGGCCAGGATATTCAATTCAGAAACGGACGCCGTAAACGCCATCTTGGGAAGAAAAATCAAAGAAGGAGATGTGGTCGTCATTCGCTATGAAGGGCCCAAAGGCGGCCCGGGGATGCCGGAAATGTTAACTCCCACATCGGTTGTTAAAGGGATGGGCTTAGCGTCTAAGGTATCTCTTATAACAGATGGGCGGTTCTCCGGCGCGACCACAGGAGCTTCCATCGGCCATATTTCACCCGAGGCCATGGAAGGTGGAACGATCGGGCTTTTGGAGGAAGGCGATATCATTGAAATCAACATCCCCAAACGTTCACTTAATGTCCGGCTATCCGGAGAAGAACTCAATGAACGCCGCTCAAAATGGCAGCAACCGGAACCGAAAATAAAAATTGGGGTCATCAAGCGCTATGCCCGCAGTGTATCATCCGCTGCCAGCGGCGCCGTACATATATAAATAAAGGATGGAGTGCGGGCATCTTGACCGCATTCTTTGCTACTCAGTATCCGTATAAAAAATATAAATGCAGGATGGGCTCAAAGCGAAGCGTAGTCCACACCAGCGTTGAATAACTCAAAAAAAAACAATAATCCTGTGCCATTCCTAAGAATTATCCACCGATTCACTTTATTCGATCTCCTGGTAACCATTGCCGAGGGAGTTGTGCTTTTTACGTTTGTCTTTTTATTGAAAAGAATCTTCAATCTAACCGATCTGTTTGTGGCGGAGGGAGCCACTTTCTTCTCCATCTGCAAATTGCTCTTTTCTCTTTTGCCTTCCATTATGTTGTTGACCTTTCCCATGGCTGTGCTTCTTGCCAGTATGCTTGTCTATGGGCGCATGGCTCATGACAATGAAATGACGGCTTTATTTTCTTGTGGTTATTCCGTTTCACAAATGCTGATCCCTGCTTTGATCATCGGTATCCTGTTGACATCGATTCTGTCGTGGTGGGGACACCGCATTGCACCAAAAGGCCTGCGTCTTTTTCGAACCGTCGCTGCGGATATCCTGCGTGACACAGCGACAACCGGAATCCGCCCGGGCAGTTTCAACCGGTTAGGTTCGTTTATTTTTCTGCCCAGCGGCATTGAATCCGGACATATGCGCAACTTGCGTATGTTTGAGGAAAGGGGCGACAGCATTGCCGGAGTGATTTCCTCACCCTCGGCAGCGATTGCCTTCTCGCCAGAAGAGAGTACCATGTATCTGGATTTGGAGAACGGCGTGCTTCACCAGGTTCCGGCTCCCGACCGGGATGTACTCATCCATTTCGATAAAATGCACTTTTCCATTCAGATTCCCACACTCCTGCGGCGCTTGATTCGCACCGGCCGGGAGGAACAACGATTCGGAAGCCGGCAATTAGAGGATTCAATAAAGTATTATCACCAGCAATTCGTTAAATTCAATCGTGATTTTGATAATCCAAATGCCCGGATGAGTTTCGAAATGTGGAAACGCTGTGAACTGGAACAGGCAAGGCGCATCGCTCTTCCTTTCGCCTGCTTGATCATGGCGGTTACCGGGGCTTTATTGGGAATGAGTTCAAAATTCGGGAGGCGTTCTTCCTGCTATGCTATGACTATTTTAATTATTTTTTTATATTACATCCTGCTGAATTTTGGCAAAACCTATGTTGAAGAAGACTCGCTTCCCGCATTCATTGGCCTCTGGCTGCCGAATCTGGCCAGTCTGGCGGTGGTGGGTTATCTTTATATACGGACATTGAAAGTATGAGATTTCAAATACGGAATCCCCTCAAGACAGTTGATCTGTTGTTTCTCAAGGAATTCTTGCTGGCTCTGTTTTTCATTTTTTCCTTGTTTGTGGCTATCGGCTTCGTACTGGTGCTGTTTGAAGATCTGGATGAGATGCGGAATTATGGCGCCACGTTCGGCCTTGGCCTGATTTATGTGTTGCTGCGCCTTCCTCATATCGTTGTCAAAGCCACACCGATTGTGGTTGTGCTTTCAGTCGTGGTGGCAGTTGGGAATCTCGTGCGCCATAATGAAATGCTGATGCTCTACATCGCCGGTTATAAACCATTGCGTTTGGGTGCGCCATTGGCGGTTGTGCTTTCAATCCTCATTGCGGTGTTATTCCTGGCCAACGAGTATATATGCGGTCCCTTTGCTGGGAAAGCGCAAACGCTTATGGAAACTCAAATAAAGCGAACCGGTCAGGGTCTGGCTGGACAATCGGGCATCTGGTTGTTGGGAGAAGGCGACCGGGTTTACCGGGCGCAGTCTTTATTTCCCGGCTCGAAAAAAGTGGCGGGATTAACCATATTCGAATTCCAAGGGAAAAACCGGACTTTTACCGCCCGGCTTGACGCTGAACGGGCGGAGATGAAACCTGAATCCGGGACGTGGATATTATACGGCGTGGTTCATCACCAAATCAATGAAGACGGGACAATCAAGCGTGAGCTGCACGACAAATATGAATATTATATTGAATATACCCCCGCTGATTTTACCCGCGTTGTTCTTAGCCCCGAGCAAATGTCCCACGGCGAATTGGCAAGACTGGTCAACACAATTCAAAACGCCGGTGAAAACGCACGCATGTACCTTCCCGACCTGCGGATTAAGGAAGCGTTTCCTTTTGCGGTTTTTTTTCTGGGGATGTTAGCCTATGTTATCGCACTTCGCTTGGGACGAAGTGGTCATGCATCAGGCATTGGCTTGGGATTGCTGGTAGCGATAGCCTATTTTTTGGCGTTGTCTTTGGGCAAAAGCCTGGCAAGGGTTGGCGTCATCACTCCCTGGCTGGGAGCATGGATTCCCAACTTATTATGCACAATACCCGCTATTTATGAATTTTATAAGATTAAAGAAGAAGTGTAAAATCATTTTGGAAGTATGAATTCATTCTGTCTGACAATTTATAAAAACAATGACATCTACATACTTTTTTACTACTTTGATTCAATGTAAAGTATGACCATGTTAGAATTGTAGGGACGGTTCGGGAACCGCCCAAGCTACCCAAGCGTAGGGGCGGTTCGGGACCACCCAAACAG
>CAZXSQ010000552.1:2461-3774 GCA_964643335.1 uncultured bacterium | reverse complement strand
ATGGATTGGGTGGAAACCAGGTTCAGAATGTTCGGTGAAACCTCGCGGATTCCATCAAACCCGCCAACTGTCCATAAAGCAAATGGAACCATTAGAAAAGATAAGAGAATGATAAAAATGCCTTGAATCAGATCAGTCACAACAGCGGCGACCAGTCCCCCCGCTATCCCATAGATAATAAAGGATAGAGTCATGATCAGCACTGCTGCCGTTTGGGTAATTTCACCACCGGTCATGGATGATATCACCAATCCGGTTCCCTGCAGCATGACACCGATGTTGATGGTCATCGAAATGGCGCTGACGATGACGAACAGGAGAGAAGCCGAAGAACCATAACGATCTAAAAAGACATCCGCAGTAGTCAAACAACGGCTGCGGCGAAAAACGGGAGCCAATAGCCAGTAAAACGGAGTAGTGAACATCCACTGCCATTGAACCCAAATGCCGGAAATGCCATTACGGTAACAGGCCCCACTGACCGCGACAGCCTGATCGCTGTGCGTCCCGGCACCAAAAGAATGGAAAATCATCAACACTTTACCAAAGCGCCTGCCCGCCATGAAAAAATCTTCGCGGGATCGAATAGTGTTGCGTGTCGCGAATCCAATGACAGTGATCCCCAAAATGTAAAGCGTAACGGCAACCCAATCCCATGCGAAAAGCCCTAATACATGTTCAGTTTCATTCATTGGCAACTCGTTTTATTCCCCAATCAAGTTTACACTTTTAATTTATCAGAAGACCAATGAGTATGGGTGCCAAGGGTGTGCCGTTTACACCCTTGACAAGCCACCGCAAGGGTACAAACAACGTACCCTTGGCACCCACGGCTAAAATATGTTTTGTTTCATTCATTGTCAGTTCGTATCAGTTTTAAATAATTTTGATAAGCCATTTGTGGTTCGAATTGTATGTTTTCAGTTGTACTATGGACGAACACTCCAAACCCAAGTTTTAACTTATTTCCTTTCTCAACAACAACTTTACTTTTTTCTTGATCCGTAAAAGCATTGCGTCCAAAAGGATTCGCAACTAATAAACCGTAATCCCGTGCGTGAAACCATGAGTCACGGAAATTATCCGGCGAGGTCATCAAAAGAATACCAACCCCGCGATGATCAATTTCTCCTCTGTAATCACACCACGCCGATTGTTTTCCCCACACCTGGGATTCATCTTTCAATCCTTGAGCGTTCATGATTGTACCACCGTGTTTTACACTGATCGGTGTAGCAACTCGTATTCCCAATCCCATTTCTTCCTGATCACCAAAATAAAAATCACCTTGGGTGGATTTAAACTCCGTTTCA
>CAZXSQ010000552.1:0-2451 GCA_964643335.1 uncultured bacterium | reverse complement strand
ATCCCCATAGCCTGCGGTATAATTCTGTAATGGCAGGTTTCTTCACAAATAACCTCATCGCCATTGCTGGAAAGATAATGATTGAGTACTGCGAAATGGCCTGTTCCATTTTCACTCTCAGGATTTTCAACAAAGCGGATGTGTTTTGTTTGCGCTCGATTGCGCCAGTAATCATTGCCGCTGATTTCGCCGAAAGTCATCCATAGTCCCGGATGGTAAGTGGCATGATCCGTTGGATCGATTCCTTCTATTGGTGGATGATTACGGGTGACTTGAATTCCCGAGGGTGTTTTGATATCGCAAAAATAAGGCCGGGGGATTTTATCATCCGTAAAAACATATCGTGCAAATGGTGCTTTTCTGCATTGGATAAGCAGTTCATTATTTTTTGGGATGAATGAAATAGAAGTTGTTTCACTAGCCCAGGAATTATTCACCGTTGCAAAGCACATGAACGATAAAAAGATAATGAATAACCAATGAGACATTTTCATAGAATAATACATAGTTTATCCTTTCTGTATTTACTTCAACCAGGCTTCAAAAGCGGCGGCGATGTTTTCTTTGGGAACGCCTATTCCCCATTCCATTTGGGCGATGACTCCGCCGGAACTGTCATCCAGTGCCGAGCGAACCCGGCGTACTGCTTGTTTGACTTCGCCGGTTGTGCTGAAAGGCAGAATTCGCTGACGGTCGATTTCTCCCCAAAAGGTGATTTTCCCTTTATACCGTTGAGCGATTGCTTCAATGTTCATACAAAATAACTGTGAGTTCAACGCATCGATGCCGATTTCAATCAGATCATCAAAAATTGGTACGATGAACCCATCTGAATGCATAAAGACTTTTTTCCCTGCTTTTTTGAGGATGGATGTAAATTCAGCATAAACCGGTTTGAAAATGTCACGAAACATTGATGGTGAAATCAACAGGCTGGTTTGTGTTCCCCAATCATCACTGAACGCGACTCCGTCCACATCGGTATTGGCCCAGATTTCCAATTCGCGGCAAAAAAAATCGCGAAGCATATCGCGGAGGGTATAGATTTCCGGTACACCATACCCCAAATCCATGAGCAAATTTTGTGTGCCGCGCAGAGCCTGCATTCTTTCAAACAGTTTTACATTGGTTCCGGCCAGGATAAATTTATCCGAGTTCTCACAGTACTGATTCACTTGGGATAAATCGGCTTTTGTCAATACTTCATATGGTGGTTTAAATTGATTTAAATCTAACCAATGTTTGATGGGTGGTAAAGTAACTTCTCCGATAATACCCTCGGTTGCTACTGACCAGATGCATCCCCATTCATCCATATAGTCGCCGATTCTGCAAGGATCGCCTTTTTCGCGTTCACCCTTGCCATAAATGAATGGAGGCGGGGTTATATCGAGAGGATACTGTCTGAAAATCTCAAACACATCATCCGCCTGGAACCAATCCACCCCCGGCAAACGCCACAAGTCCCGTGGCGCACGGTTAGGATGAGAAAAATTCAACGTGCGGTATACCCGTTCTCTAGGTGTCATCGTTGCTCCATTCGTAACGCCGTTCGCCGGGCGAATGCTGGCAAAGTTAACGTGCCGCCGGGATGGCGGTGATACATAGAACATGACAGCGGCGTTACCACTCGTTGTCATCCGGGAATATATTGACATGCTTAACCCCTTGCCGCTTTTGCGCCATCCAATCCTGCACTGTTTCTCTCCAGTTCAAGTAATGGTCTGTTTGTTGATGTTTGATGAAGTCTTCGGGAGATTTATAAACCTCATAGAGAAAGAATCTATTTTCTTCTTCGGTGGCTTCCAAAAAATCGAAGCGCACGTTTCCAGGTTCTTTTCGTGTATGCCTGGCGTTGGTTAAAGTGGCCTGGATGAATTCCTCGACGTTCTCGGGTTTTACATGAATGGTGACGCAGACGATATACATGATGTTCCTCCCTATAAACTTTGGCTTGAGGGATTTAATATTGATAAGCATTTTTACACAGGTTGGGCCGATACCCAAGAGTACTAAGGGTGTATACTCAATTGAATATCTGCAATCTTATTTCATGACAGGAGGTTTTAAAAATGAATAGACGAGAATTCGTAGCTGCTTCAACGTTCGCCGCCGCTGCTGCCGTTAGTACCGCCGAGGCGTCCAGCGAGTCCGCAAGCCAAGACTATTTGGAACTGAGACAATATCACATGCTGATCGGGGATAAGAGAAACCGGCTTCATAAATTTCTTGAGAACGCGGCGATTCCCGCGCTCAACCGCGTGGGGATAAAACCAATTGGAGTCTTTCAAATCATGTTCGGACAGAACATGCCCACTCTTTTTGTGTTGTTGCCTCACCCTTCAATGGAATCCGTGTCACATTTTCCTCCCCGCCTGGCTGAATACGAAGAATTCATGAAGGCGGGTGCGGATTACCTCAACGCCCCGCTATCAGATCCATCTTACGTGC
>CAZXSQ010000551.1:0-3774 GCA_964643335.1 uncultured bacterium | reverse complement strand
GGCCAGTTGATTCCATACCGTCCTAAATTGATCCGCATTTTCAGCCGTGACGAGTACAAACAATCCTTGCTGCGATACCAATACCGCCAGTATGATTTTATACGCTATTTGCTTGGTGATGTCCGTGACATCGACCGGCTTTACCGGGCGGTGGAAGGTGTCGACTTCATTTTTCACGCTGCCGCTCTGAAACGGGTTGAAGCGACGGAATACGATCCTCTCGAAGCCGTAAAAACAAATGTGCTCGGAACCCAGAACGTGATTACAGTGACGCTGGAAAGTCCCACTGTGGAACGGGTGGTCTCAATCAGTACCGACAAAGCCGTCAATGTAACCTCAACCATGGGCGCG
Organism: uncultured bacterium; assembly: GCA_964643335.1. Taxonomy (GTDB): domain Bacteria; phylum Hinthialibacterota; class Hinthialibacteria; order Hinthialibacterales; family Hinthialibacteraceae; genus CAZXSQ01. Next base: position 3,423 of record CAZXSQ010000551.1, on the reverse strand, counting down.
ACGAAACTCCTTGCGGAACGTCTGGTTACTTGGGCTTCATTTTACCGGCGAGTTCCCTATAAAACCCTTTGCTCCGTTCGATTTGGTAACGTTCTTGATTCGCGGGGCTCTGTCATTCCTTATTGGCGGCAGCAAATTAAGGACGGTGGGCCGGTGACCGTAACGCATGCAGAAATGCGCCGGTTCTTCATGTCCATTCCCAAAGCGGTTCAATTGGTCTTAAGAGCGGCTGACTATGCCTCAGGCGGTGAAGTGTATATTTTGAGAATGAACTCAATTTATATTAAAGACATGGCTGAAATCCTGGTTGAAGAACTGGCTTCCCATTACGGACATGATCCCAAAAACATTGATATCCAAATAACCGGTGCCGCACCGGGTGAAAAACTGGATGAAGATTTACTGGCTCCAAATGAAATTGAACGTACTTTTATGGTGGACGACGAAATGGGGGTTATTGTTCCCGCACATCGGATGCAGGAATTTGAGTTGGAACGCCTACAAAATTATAATGGATTCATCACCAGTACCAATACGCTTTCCAAAGAAAAACTAAGACTATATTTAAAACAAGAGGGGATCATATAGCATTCAGTTCATCTAATATTATTTTAAGATGAATTCCCTCATCTTACTTCACCTTGTTGTAGGGGCAATCCTGTGTGATTGTCCTAGTTGCTTATTCATCTATCCCGTGTATTTTTACATTTTCTATACAAAGGATATTGCTGAAATGCTGTAGTTTACCAATATTTTTTATGCGTCCTGAAAATCGTAATGCATCACCCTTCTTCAATTGGGTGAATTTTTCATGAGGAATATTCATCAAAGCGACATCGGGTCTTGTCTTCTTAGGTTTGCCCATCACTACTGCAATCACTTCTCCTTCAAGCGCTAGCGTATATTTATCCATTACCCAGCCGGACCAATTTTGAATTTCTATTCCCGATAGATCTTCACTGTACTTTTCCTTTTGTTCATCTGTCATAAATCCTAGATTCGAAATGATTGTTCCGAAGGTAGGTTCTTTGGGAGTGGGGGTAGGCAATAGTGTCGGGATCGGAGATGGTGTCGGGCTTGGCAGTAATGTAGGTTCAGGAAACGGAGTGGAAAGTACCGATGTCGATGTTGTTTTTTCCTGTGCTATCTGCTCATCATTATCTCCACAAGAATAGAAAAAAACAAAACCTCCCAAAACGAAACACATGAGTAAGTGAAATTCTTTTTCACGCATTAGAATAGTCCTTAATTTTTCCATAATTTCAATTGAAGTGTATACGAAACAATCCTTGAAAAGGTTACTTATTATTAAAAGATAAGTGTTTACAAAAATGGAATGGATGGAAACTCAGAGAATCAGACCAGGACTGATCAACCAATGAATAAACCATTGATTATTATTTTCCCCCCGCTCTAAACAGAGAATTCCACATTCTTCAAAATTGATAATATTAGGCGATTCTTGTTCAGACAGCAGCAACGATGCCAGTTTTCCCATAAAAGGAAGATGACCCACAATCATTAAATTTTTGTTCAATTGAATGATTTCGTCTCTGATAGGTGGAGTCGGTGAATTGGGAGTTAATCCCTCCCGTGCAATAATTCCATCCTCTATAGTAAAGGCCTCTCCCAATAACTGGGCGGTTTCCTCAGCGCGTGTTTTGCCGCTATGCCACACAGCGTGAACCTGCAAGTTGAACGACTTCATAAATTCAGCGGTTTTTTCAACCTCTTTTTTGCCGTTATCGGTAAGATGGCGATCCGGATTGATTTCTTTTGATTTGGCTTCACCATGGCGAACTAAAAAAAGCAGCATGATTCCTCCTATTTTATGCTTCCACCAGATTATGTTTTCCGATTCCGAGACGGCTTTTTACTTCCTCTAGTGTTTCCTGTGCCATTGGCCGGCATCGCTTTGCACCTTCCCTTGCAATTTCATGAACTTCTTCGGGTTGCTCATGAAGTTGCTTATATTTTTCCCTGAACGGAGCGATGAATTCTTCTAAATGTTTCAACAGCATTTTTTTGCAATCGACACAGCCAATTCCGGCGGATCGGCATTCCCGGTTAACCATTTGAATCTCGTCTTCTTCAGAGAAAACTTTGTGAAGCGAGAAGATATTGCATATATCCGGATTCCCCGGATCCGAACGGCGTTTCCGGTTTTCATCTGTGACCGCCGTCATGATTTTCTGCCGGAGTGTATCCGGCTCCTCAAATAATGAAATATGGTTATTGAGGGTTTTACTCATTTTGGATTTGCCGTCTAATCCCATGATTCTCGGCGTATGAGTAAGTAAAGGTTGAGGTTCAGGAAAATATTCACCATAGAGGTTGTTGAATTTACGGGCGAGATCCCTGGATAGTTCTAAATGTTGAATCTGATCATCCCCAACCGGGACCACTTCGGCCCGGTAAATTAAAATATCGGCCGCCATCAAAGCGGGATAGGCTAAAAGCCCTAAATTTATATCTTCTACAGCTTGTTGAGATTTTTCCTTGAACTGGGTCATGCGTTCCATTTGCCCCAAGGGAGCTAAACAGGAAAGAATCCAAGCCAGTTCCGTATGTTCAGGCACATCCGATTGAACCATGAGTATGCAGCGTTCAGGATTCAGTCCAACGGCAATCATGGTCGCCAATGTATTGAATACTTGTTGCGGCATCCTCTCCGCTTCAAAAGGTGTGGTTAAAGCATGATAATCTACCACTCCGTAGATGGCTTCATATTTGTCCATCAATTCAACCCAATTCCGAAGTGCACCAAAATAATTCCCCAGATGAATATCTCCGGTTGGCCGGATTCCTGAAAAAATTCGTTTTCTCTCCATTATAATTTGTTCCTATAATGATTTGAAATGAATATATATTTATTAGTGATTTCTAATATATTATAGTGGCTCACTGAAAAATGAGCATGTTTTGAAAGTCTGCAACAACGAAAATAAACAATGTAGTTCTCTGAATCGCCAGAAATATTGAATATGAGAAAAAAGAATATCCTTCCCCCCCTGCCTATGTCCAGCGTCATGAAAAACTGGTTCGTTTAAAAAGACGTCTTAATGCCTCGTCTGCTACAAAAAGAATGTTCGGGCGGCCGTGTGGACATACATTTCGTCGTGAAATCGATTCCAGCGAGTGAAGGAGGCTTTCCATATCTTCCTGGCTGAGAACGTCACCGAATTTTACCGCCGCCTTGCAGGACAGGCTCTGCAGCATCTTTTCCCGCTTTTCTTCAACACTGCCTTCACGCCGCAGTTCACCCAATAGATCCTTGATGAACGTCTCGGCTTCTTCCAGATTCAAAGCATCGGGTATCGCCCGGATGACGAAGGTTTTCGGCCCGAAAGGTTCAACTTCGTAACCCAGTTTTTTCAATGCGTTGGAATTTTCCTCGATCAACACCGCTTCATCGGGAGCAAA
>CAZXSQ010000550.1:0-3788 GCA_964643335.1 uncultured bacterium | reverse complement strand
ATGAAAATCGAGTCCAACTGAATCCCTGTTTGGTTTCGGCTACGCCGAGTTAGGAGGATATCAAATTGAGGATTGAGGTGGATATTGTGGTTCATGAGTAGACACTAATTAATATGCAGGCAAGAATACCTGCGCTCCCTTAATCAAATAATTCTGTCATATTCTTCAAGTTCATAAGTCCAAACTCGTTCACCGCAGAAACGGTCTCCTTCTGGGCAAATGGGGCGTTGTTGAGCCAATTGGCGCAAAGTGCAAGGAGGCAGCAGAGATTTTCCGATTTGAGGATTGATATTAGCAATCTGTTTGGCCTCGTCCAATGAAGCTCGCCAGATTTCCTCCTGCGCATTATAACAAAGCCGCATGGCATGTTTATGATGAAGATTCAGTAGATCGGAAGATTCTGTGAAACGTATAGAAACAGCGTTGGGCAGCAAATATGCAATGTATTCTTTGTCGATACCGAGTGATTTCAATTTTTCAAGCGCGTCCCATGTTCGAAGCATGGTTTCATCATACTCGTGTTGGATGATTTCGTCCTGCTTAATCAATTCAGGTGTAATATAATCAGGAAAGTCGATAAGGTGGCCTGCGAGAATAGGACGAGAGGCCGGGGTCATTCGGTGTCGTTGATCCTGAGAATCAGCCGTGTGGCTTAATTTTTTCCTGAAAGTATACGAGGGATGGAACATGCAGCGAGATAGTTTTGATAATGTTGTAAGGTTCAAGGATTCACCTAACAGGTGGTTTCTTGCTGGATTTAAAACGAATTCGATCGCCTCATTGTCAGACAAGGTCTGTTGCGGTATACCTAAAACTTCTCTCACCGATGACGACAGAATCTCTTCATTGCGTAGTTTATAATCAATCAATTTCGAGAAAAGACTGCCCTGCTCTTCATCGAATTCTTCAATAAATTGTGTTAATTGTCCTTCATGGGAATGGAGCGAGTTAAAAAACTCCCATTCCGGCAGTTCTTCACTTTCCAACGGTTCTTCAAGAATCGAATAAAATTTTGGCTCGGTCTTTAGCAGAGCGTCGATCATCTTTTGAATAATGATCGATTGTTCTAGAGGAGCGTCGTACTGCTTACAAAGCCGGTAATAACGCAATAAAGTGACACCACTAACGGTGTGATAGAGATAAGAGAATGTCGCTACCGGCAATACATAACGAGCGATTTCTTGAGCCTTTTTCTGGATTTGGTTCTGATATTTCTTATTGCTAAGCGAGCGCGCCGGAAAACGTTTTGAATACTCGATTTCAACCAGAGGTTTTAATTTCATGCACAGGGATTGATAACGTTCCATTTGGTAGGACACCGTCTCTTCATAAATTGACAGTGCTTTCGGTGGCAGAGGTGGCACCACCACGTTTCCGGGTTTTACTTCTACATACCGCTGGCTGACTTGTTCCGAATTATAAAAAGGGTGGCTGTGAAGAAACGTCCAGATAAAATGACGTGAGACCTTGTCGAGAGAGAACTGGAAATGCGCATGCTGCAAGGTCGTATGATGTCCGGCTTTATACAGACTTTTGGCCAGCCAGTCCCACTGTTCACCGATTGCATCCTCCGAAATAATGCCTTTGGATGAATAGCAGGTTCTGGCTGTAGCCAAAAAATTGCGGTAGGCGTTATTGAAACATTTTTCCAATTTCACGACAGGTTCGGGAGATAAAAGATGTCCACTCATACTACCATCTCAGATAATATTGGGTTTAAGCATTTGGAGTAAAAGTGCGTCATTACTTCAAATAAGGGTAAATCCTTTTGATTAGAGTCATTATAAACCTTTCCTAGAAAAAGGCTAACACGTTACATTTATGGGATATTCGCTTACCATTGAATTAAAAATGTGCTATTACACTATAGAAGATGCATGATGTATGATGTATGAATGATATTCAAGCGATCATTATTCTGAACACTTTCAAATGGAGAGGTATCGAGAAAGGAGAACGGAAATGCAGTTAGAACGGCGTAATTTTTTAAGAGTTTTGGGAGCAGGGGGACTTTGCCTTTCGGCTTCTGGCATATTACCGGCATCGAGTAAATCGAAGGCGGGTAAACCGAATATTATTCTTTGTATGGCCGACGATCAGGGCTGGGGGGACATGGCTTACAATGGACACCCGGTTCTTAAAACCCCCAATTTCGACGACATGGCAGCCTCCGCCCTGTGTTTTGACCGTTTCTATGCGGCTGCACCGGTTTGTTCACCCACTCGCGGGAGCGTCTTGACCGGCCGGCATCCCAACCGGTTTGGATGTTTTCAATGGGGACATACTTTGCGTCCACAGGAAATCACCATTGCTGAAGCATTGAAGACAGCGGGTTATGTGACGGGACATTTCGGAAAGTGGCATCTCGGTACCGCCCAGAGCGGCAGTCCAGTGAATCCAGGTGCCAGCGGTTTTGACGACTGGCTTTCAGCACCGAATTTCTTTGACAATGATCCCATTCTTAGCCGTGAAGGAAACGCTGTCCTGACACACGGTGAAAGTTCATTTGTAACTGTAGACGCCGCTATTGATTTTATTCGTAAACATGCGGATGATTCACAACCATTTTTAGCGGTTGTGTGGTTCGGCTCACCTCATGGCCCTCATCGCGCTCGGGATAAATACAAGGAAATGTACAGTGATCAGAGTGATAAACTCCAGAATTTTTATGGTGAAATCACCGCCATGGATCACGCTTTTGGAAAACTTCGCAACGAAATACGTTCACTGGGTATCCATGAAAACACCATTTTGTGGTATTGCAGTGATAACGGCGGTCTTCCAAAGGTAGGTTCAACAGGTGGACGAGGACACAAAGGCCAGATATATGAAGGAGGCTTGCGAGTCCCTGCGATTTTAGAATGGCCCGCACACTTTCAGGAGTCCCGGCAAACAGACCTGCCCTGCAACACAACGGATATTTATCCAACCCTTCTCGATATCGCCGGAGTAAAGTTGGAAAACCAAACACCTTTAGATGGGATCAGTCTCGTGCCACTTCTAAACAAAAAAATGACAAGCCGATCCAAACCAATGGGATTTTGGGAGCATCCAACCGGAGGTATTTCTACACCAAGTCATAAATGGATGTCCGAACTGCTAGAAGCGCAGAAATCAGGACAGCAAATTGCCAATATATCCCGCCTGCGGTTTGAATCCGCTGAAATAACCAAAAAGTATCCTGAAGATTCATTCCCCGGACATGCCGCCTGGCTGGATTGGCCATGGAAACTTCACAGAATTCAAAATAAAAACGGGAACGTAAAACTGGAACTCTATAATCTCGAAGACGACCCCATGGAAAAAAATGATCAGCGGCAACAAAAACCTGAACTTGTAAATTCCATGAAAACCGAACTGGAAAGATGGCAACTCAGTGTGGTTTACAGCCTGAATGGTAAGGATTATTATTAACAGGGTTTTTTGCAAATCAATAATTCAACTGCAAAACTATATCATTATGCGGGTTTCGTTCTGTTAATGCGCAAAAGGAACAGCCAAAAACACGTGCATATGCTATGGATCAAATAATTATCAACTTTAATTTGCGTACATTGAAGCAGAGCGGGAGTGCATCATGAGATTGGAATTATTTATCTCACTGGCCGGAATCTGTCTGATAGTTGTTGGCTGTGCCCTGATCCACCCGACTGATCCGTATGATCAAGTGACATCTCAAAACAAAGTGCTTTTTGAGACTCAACAGCGGGACAAAACCGTACAGCCTTTGGCTGCTAAGGAACTGTGGAAAAATAAGTTGAACAAAATTACATTTGATGTTATAGTAA
>CAZXSQ010000549.1:0-3948 GCA_964643335.1 uncultured bacterium | reverse complement strand
ATTGTGGACGAAGGGAGTGTAGCCTCAGTCAAGGAGCCTCCTCGTTGGTTTCTCGTTGCCCGTGATGCTTTTAATGGGGTTTTGCTCTGGAAACGCCCCATCAATCCATGGGAAAACCACATGCGCCCTTTCCGATCCGGCCCAGCGGCTTTGCCCAGACGATTGATTGCGAAACACAACCGCGTTTATGTCACGCTTGGTTACGGTAAACCTGTTACCGTTCTTGATGCAGCAACCGGTGAGATCCTTCAAACATACCCAGAGACCGGCAATACCCAAGAGATCGTTCTCTTGGAGGGAAAACTCTATGTTGTAAAGGGAAAGCAGCCTGTTAAACAAGAGGATGCTCCGGTTCCGGAACTTCCCGAGTGGCTCATCCCATATCCGCAATCTGTCTATAAGCAACCCCCAAAACAGCTGATGTGCTTTGATGTAAAAACCAAGAAGATCATCTGGGAGCGCAGTGACGCTGAAACAGCAAACTTGTTACCACTCACCATGGCCATAAGTGATGGGCGGCTATTTTTTCATAATGAAAAATTACTCGCTGCACTCGACACAAAAACGGGTGATACACTTTGGACAGCCGACCGGCCTGTCAGTCTGCACCGATATGCCTGGTCTACACCAACCTTGGTTGTCAGCGATGGGATAGTACTTTCAGGTGACCGGACAGCGGAAGAAAAGATGAACCTCGGCGGGCATGACCGTCGTACGCCCCGTTGGCTCATTTCCGCCGGTCATGATCTGTTCGGTGGCGAAATTGTCGCATTTTCAGCCGAAACCGGTGAGAAACTCTGGAGAGTTCCCTGTCATGAGAGTTTCAATGCACCGGTCGACATATTCGTAGTGCACGGCCAGGTCTGGAGCGGTCAGGTTGCCTGGCCTCCACAACCAGGGATCACGAAGGTTTATGATTTGAAGACCGGCGAAGTTGTCACTAAGCGCCCGCCTGACCAGAAATTCGGCCGTTTTGGTCATAATCGTTGTTACCGCGCAAAGGCTACAGTCAACTATATCCTCCACTCGCGGCGGGGGATCGAGTTTGTTGACATGAGTTCCGATCAACTACTTGTCGATCGCTGGTTACGCGGCACATGCCAGTACGGCATTCTGCCCTGTAATGGAATGATCTACACACCACCACATTCCTGCGCATGTTACGTAACACATCAAATCAACGGCTTCAACGCACTTACGGCAGAAACGGAAACAGGATTGATGGATAACAATAAAACATCCTTTTTCGAAAAAGGTTCCGCCTACGCAACTGCTCATGATGCCCTTCAATCATTATCTTCCGGAGATTGGCCCATGTATCGTAAGGATTCTGCACGCAGCGGAGCCACGAAAATCAGCCTTAGAACCGCATTGAACCATGATTGGAGTAAAAATCTGGGCAGTCAACTGACACCGCCTGTCGTCACCGAAGGAAGTGTACTACTTGCGCAATCGAACACGCACACTATCTACGCACTCGACGAGGCTGACGGTTCGATTCTTTGGCGCTATTCAGCGGGGTCAGTGATCGACTCGCCTCCAACGGTATATAAGGGTTTGGTTTATTTCGGTTCAGCCGATGGTTGGGTCTACTGTTTGCGGAGTTCCGATGGCGTTCTGGTTTGGCGACACCGTGTGGCTCCTGATTTTCGGCAAATTGTCTCAGACAATCGCCTCGAATCTGTATGGCCCATATCGGGCAGTTTGCTAGTATATCAACCTCCTGACTCACATCCCACAGTATTCGGAGTTGCAGGGAGATCAACATATTTAGACGGTGGCATGGTCCTGTTTGGACTTGACGCCATCACTGGGGAACTTTTGTTCGAGAAGCGCTTATTCTGTCCTTCGCCTGAGGCATTGGCCCATAATGCAGATGAATCGAAAAGTACATTTCAGGTAAATGTCTTGCCTGACCTGCTCAGCACAGATGGCACACATCTCTTCATGCGTCACCAGGCTTTTCAATTCGATGGAACGCCGGTGAAGAAAAAAATCGACCACCTTTTTTCCTCAGCCGGATACCTTGATGATTCGTGGTGGCACCGCACCTACTGGCAATACGGTGCAGACATGGCATCAGGTTACGGAGGATGGATCAAAGCGGGAAACCGTCGTATCTCCGGCAGAATTCTCGTTCAACAGGGAAATCGATTATTCGGATTCGGAAGGAAACACTATCGTAAATCCGGCAGTCACTTAGGGATGGATACCGGCCATCATCTATTTGCTGCGAAGATACCAACCTGGCAAGATCCAAAAAAGGGTCGCAGGAGTGCTTCTCCTGCCAAAAACCGGCAAGTTCAAAATGACTGGTCGGTCAAACTACCTTTCTACGTTCGTGCTATGACCGCTGCTGGCAGCAAGCTGATTATTGCAGGACCGAATGACATTGCCGATTTCAAGGCCGTAAATCCAGAAGATAAGGTTTCACTCTGGATTGTATCTGCCGAAGATGGAAACCGGCTGGCAGAATATCAATTACCTGCCAGTCCAGTTTTCGACTCGTTTGCCGTTACTGATGGAGGTTTGTTTTTGAGCACTGTTGATGGGCAAATGATCCGCTACAGTTTTTAAATACAGGGTACCTTTTATAAAGAATTTTGTATGTGACGCATTATGGCATCAGGGAATCCGTTGGAAATCAAAAAATACGTATATTACCCGATTTAAATGAGTAATCTTAAGGAGAAAGGTATGTCTATAATTTTTTTTCCTTCAAAAGAAAATTGTGTCTTTTCATGGAGCTGGATAGTTCTATTATTAGTGATGAACATCGCAGGTTTGTCTTTCGCCGATGCATCAGTTATTTCGGAATCATTTGAACTCCGCTATTTCAGCGATGATCCAAGAGCAAACGGGGAAACCGATTTCAAAGGTGAAACAGCCATATTCAATACAGAGGAACGGATTCAATACCTTCGTCATTATGCTGATTATGCCAAACAATTCTTTAACGATCCTGAACTAAACACGATGACGTTTGATGAAAAGGAAGTTCAAGAAAACCTGGAACATTTAAAACCTCAGCCGTTACCGGAAATCCGCCAACGAATTCCTCTGGATAACTGGAAATGGCTTGGATTTCACTGGGATGGTTATACACGCAATCAACATATTGAAACCAAAGAACGAGCCGCTGAATGGGATGCGGTAGAAGGAGTGGAAGTGCAAGATGAAATGTTGGTAAGCAGGCAAAACGGTGTGGTCATCAATAAAACCATAGATACACAGGAATGGCGTTTTTTTGTCGAGTGGCGGTATCGGCCTGCCCATACTGACAAACGGGCAGTTATGCAGTTGTGTGATGCGGCAGGCCAGGTTGCAGTAGAGGTAGGATTTTCAGATCAGGGGAGACTTGTATATACAAGCAATGGCACCGAATACACAATTGAAAAGTATACACCCGGTGATTGGTATCATTTGAAAATTGAAGCCGATTTGGTGGAAGAATACCGGCGGTTTAATTTCTATCTCGATGGCCAACTTATTGCAGACTTTGTGCCGCTAAGTAATCCCAAAATCAGGCAAATAAAATCCCTTCGATTCACAATGAACAGGAATGATTGCTTGGATGATTTTTGGGGTGTCGGCTACGGTTTGTTGACCGATGAATGGCCGCGGAGAAGGTCCAATAAGCCGGGTTATCCCTATTTTTATTCTATCGAAACGTTTATCGATGATAATTTTGCGGTAAAACCGGAAATCAAGAATTGGACGAAAACAAATTACAGCAAAGAAAATGAAGCGAAATGGAAACAGACAACGCTTCCTCATGTGCACGGAGGAGAACGTTATGCCGGGGAAGATTTGTTACTACGCAAAGAAATTTATGTCAATGATTTCAATAAAGCAGTGTTGAATATTGAAACGTTAGATCCAGGCGGATCTATTTATATAAACGGAAAACTGGTGAAACAAGTTAAAACCCGTGAACCTCAGTGCATC
>CAZXSQ010000548.1:0-3957 GCA_964643335.1 uncultured bacterium | reverse complement strand
GCTTAATCTACAAATTGGTCTCAGATGACAATCCCCCAGATCAGGAGTTCTGAACTCATCGCGTCACCTCGGAAGCACCCCAGGATAAAATTATGCTGAAAAACTTACTTCGGAAAACCGAGGACCAACTACCCAAAATGGGTGTTCATAGTCCGGAAAAGTTACTTAAACCGGGTTATGATTTACTTCCGGATAATCATTTTTGGAGTCATCAAAGTGACGGACTTGCCGTCTTTATTGCAGACGATTTTTTCCAATATTACCGGCTTCCAATCAATCTTAAAGAATTTAATGTCATCAACAACCGCTTTTATATCAAACCTCTTCTACCATTGTTAAGTGGAGATGGACGATTTTTTATCCTGGCAATCAGCCTAAATAAAGTGCGGTTAATACAATGCACCCATCACAGTGTCAATGAAATGGAATTGAAGGATATCCCCGGCAGTCTCGCCGAAGCCCTTGAATTGGAAGATATGGAAAAATCAGTCCAGTTTCATACGGAAGCCCAGGAAAGCGGCGAACGGCCAGCCATATTCCACGGACAAGGAATAACCAAAGATGTGGCCAAAGACAGGATGCTTCGTTTCTTTCGCCAGGTAGATAAGGGACTGCAAAAACTGATGCCCGATGACAAAACTCCGCTGGTCTGGGCTGGCGTCGATCATCTGTTCCCGATTTATAAGGACGCGAACACATTACATAATTTAATTCCGGAGAAAAAAATTACCGGGAATCCAGAAATATTAAGAGCAGAAGAATTAAAGGAAAAAGCCTGGAACATTGTTGAGCCGATTTTTCAAAAAGACCGGAAAGAAGCAGAATCCAAGTTCGATCAATTCGCCGCAACTGACCAGGCCTCCAATGAGGTAAAGGAAGTGGTACCCGCTGCGTATCACAGCCGTGTTGATGTATTGTTTGTTGCAAATGATGAGCAATTATGGGGTAAATTCGATCCTCAAAACAATGAAATCTCTCCTCATCAGGAACAACAACCGGACGATGAAGATTTATTGGATTTGGCTGCTACACAAACCCTCCTGAAAGGCGGTACGGTCTACGCCGTCAATCAGGAAGAAGTGCCGGGAAAATCCTTGGTCGCCGCCTTATTCCGTTATTAAGCAACGAAATGTGAGTATATAGAGAATACATCATGAAAATTAGATCGTGGTCGGACATACAAGGAGATCCGTTTCCACTAGGGCAATCCTGGAGTAAGGAAACGCAGAGTTATAACTTTGCTTTATATTCAAAGTTTGCTACTCAAATCAAACTGGTGTTATTTAACGACCACGATCTGGTTCGGCCGTGTTGGGAAAAAGAACTTGATTATCTTGAACATAAAACCGGACGCATCTGGCACATCCGGGTTCCAAAAAACGAAACCAATCAGGCGAAATATTATGCCTTTTACATTAATGGTCCGGCTAGCCGGGGAGGCTTTGAACAACATGCCTTTGATCCGGACAAACTGGCTGTGGATCCTTACGTAAAATGCATTTATTTCCCCCCTGATTTCGACATGATGGCTGCAGTCGAACCCGGCTCAAATGCCGGGAAAGCCCCTCTGGGAATTTTGCTTGAAAAAGAAAGCCCTTCCCGAGCCGAACCTCATCTTCCCCTAAGACATGAATCGGACATGATTATTTATGAAATGCATGTTCGTGGATTCACTATGAATCCCAATTCAGGTGTAACCAAAGAAAAGCGCGGTACGTATTCCGGGGTTATTGAAAAGATTCCCCATTTACAGGATCTCGGAGTAACCGCAGTGGAATTAATGCCAGTATTCCAAGGAAATCCAGATGAAGGCAATTATTGGGGGTATAATCCTCTTTTCTTTTTTGCCCCGAACGCGCAGTATGCCAATCAGAGAGACGTTAAGCATATCAGTGATGAATTCCGCGCCATGGTTGACGAGTTCCATAATGCGGGCATTGAGGTCATCCTGGATGTCGTCTACAACCATACCGCGGAGGGGAATGAAGAAGGCCCCAAATTTAGTTTAAAATTGATAGATAAATGCACGTATTACATGGTTCGGTGTGATACCGGCGAATATATGAATTTTTCCGGAACCGGCAATAGCCTTCACTGTGCAAATCGAGCGGTGAGACGATTGATTGTGGACAGCATGAGATACTGGGTGAATGAAATGGGCGTCGATGGTTTTCGGTTCGATCTGGCTTCTGTTTTCTCCCGCAACAGCGATGGGAGCATCAACAAAGATTCTCCCCCAATTTTCAATCAGATTGCCAGCGATCCATATTTGCAGGGCGTGCGCTTGATCGCAGAACCCTGGGATATAGGCGCCTATCAATTGGGGCGCGCTTTTCGGGGAATCAACTGGTGGCAATGGAATGGCCGGTACCGCGAAGCCATTCAACGGTTTGTAAGGGGAGATGACGGGATGGTTCAAGAAATGACCACTTGCGTTTACGGAAGTTCTGACCTTTTTCCAGACACACTGTATGACGCCTGCCGGCCTTATCAAAGCGTCAATTATATCACCTCACACGACGGTTTTACTTTATATGATCTGGTCTCTTACAACAAAAAGAATAATTGGGCCAATGGCGAGAACAATAAAGACGGAAGCGATCCCTACAGTTGGAATTGCGGTTGGGAAGGGGATGAAAGCGTCCCCTCTGAGATCATGCAGCTGCGAATAAAACAAATAAAAAATTTCTTCTGCTTGCTCATGGTTTCTAATGGAACGCCTATGTTTCGTATGGGAGATGAGTTTGGACATACACAATCAGGTAACAGCAATCCCTACAATCAGGATAACGAACTAACCTGGCTGGATTGGAACCTGAAAGATGCTAACCGGGATATCTACCGCTTTATGCGCAAAATGATCGCCTTCCGTAAGGATCACCCATCGCTCAGCCGGTCAACCTTCTGGCGTGACGATGTGAAATGGTATGGCGTTGGCCCGGAACCCGATTGGTCGTATTATTCACATAGTTTTGCTTTTTGTGTCCAAGGTGCCTCGCTGGGGAATGCGGACATTTATGTTATGGTAAATGCATATTGGGAAAACCTGACTTTTGAAATCCAGGAAACTGGAAACTGGAAAATCGCCGTGGATACCGCCCAACCTTCCCCCAATGACATTTACACCGCCAACGAACAACCCCCACTTCAATCCCCCACCTACAAACTCCAACCCCGCTCAATAGTAATCTTAGTAAGGTAGCCCAGTCGTCCCCGACTGTTACCCTCCGTATACATATTAACCACTTTTGTTTAAATAGTTCTCATGCCATCCCAATCCCGCAAATCATAATAGTCTTCCAACACCCTCTTTCCCTTGGAATTTTGAATTTATTACTCCATTTGAACATATTCCGGTAATTCGGTGGATTTTATCTTTGCGGCACAGCTTTTGCTCTATATTGAATAAAAAAGAAGAATGGGGGCTTTAAATGTATATCCGCTGGTTTGAAACATTAAGCACCGATAATGTTTCAATTGTGGGAGGCAAAAACGCTTCGCTGGGAGAAATGGTTCGCACTCTAAAAGAAGAAGGGATTCGTGCGCCAGAGGGATTTGCCACCACGATTGACGTCTATTGGGAATTTATCCAAAAAAACAATATACAAGAAAAGATTGAATCGGAATTAAACCAACTCAAAAGTGGTGAAAAGCAGCTCGAAAAAGCCGGTAAAGCAATACGTAGATTTTTTACCGATTCTCCGTTCCCAGATGATCTTGCCAATGCAATTCTAGACGCCTATCACGAAATAGGCCGGCGGTATGATATGGAAGAAGCCGATGTCGCCGTCAGAAGCAGTGCCACAGCGGAAGACCTGCCGAAAGCAAGTTTCGCAGGCCAACAAGAAAGTTTTCTTAATGTAACCGGTGAGCAGGAAGTTCTCGACGCGTGCCGCAAATGTTACGCCTCTTTATTTACGGATAGAGCCATCAGCTACCGCGAAGAAAAAGGATTCG
>CAZXSQ010000547.1:1337-3962 GCA_964643335.1 uncultured bacterium | reverse complement strand
CAGGCACTGGCACCCGTCTTTTGCTGGGGATTTTGGCCGGACAACCCTTCTCGGCTATTCTCACCGGCGACAATTCTCTATGTAAACGGCCAATGGATCGTATTACTAAACCCATGAGTGAGATGGGAGCGGGATTTATCGGCAGAGACAACAATTCAAAACTCCCTCTGGCCATACGCGGTGGGAATTTAAAATCTATCGAATATAAAATGCCTATGGCCAGTGCACAGGTAAAATCGGCGCTGCTTTTATCCGGCTTGTTTGCCGGAGGCATAACGGTTGTTTATGAACCGGGACCTGCACGGGATCACACTGAGAGAATGTTAAAAACCTTCGGTGTAACCATCGCCAAAGGGGAAAAATGCTACTCCATCTGGCCGGATCAACATCTTGAGGGACAAGAAATACAAGTTCCGGGAGATTTTTCCTCAGCCGCTTTCTTTATGGTCGCGGCTTCTATTGTTCCCGATTCAGATATAACCATTGAAAAGGTTGGGATTAATCCAACACGGACAGGTCTACTGGATGTGCTTCTTGACATGGGGGCGGATATTTCATTACTGAACGAGCGGGATTTTGGGAATGAACCTGTAGCCGATATACGAGTCAGATATAGTTCCTTGAAAGGAACGAGAATTTCCGGTGACACGGTAGTGAGAATGATCGACGAATTCCCCATTTTCGCAGTCGCTGCTGCTTATGCTTCCTCTCCTTCCATTGTGGAAGGAGCAAAAGAACTGCGCGTCAAAGAATCAGACCGCATCACAGCTATTGTAAATGAACTTGGTAAAATGGGCGTGGCTATTCATGAAAGAGAGGACGGATTCGAAGTCGCCGGAAACGCACCCTTAACCGGAACGGAATGTTTTTCCAGCGGTGATCACCGCATCGCCATGTCTATGGCAGTTGCCGCATTGGCCGCCAAAGGTAAAACCACCGTATATGGTACTGCGTCGGTTGCGACCTCTTTTCCTGAATTTTTCAAATTATTACTCGAAATGGATTCAAATTGTATAGAAAAGATAGCATGAAACGCAACGGTCCTATAATTGCTATAGATGGTCCTGTAGGAGTCGGGAAGAGCACGGTAGCCAAAAACCTGGCTGAACGGCTTGGGTATCTATACATCGATACCGGCGCCATGTATCGTGCCATCACTCTCAAAGTCATGCGGAAGCATATAAATCCTGAAGACACGCAGTCAGTTGCTGATCTAGCCGAAAACACTCAACTGAGGTTTACCCGCTCATCAGGCAATTTGAGAATTTTATGCGATGGAGAAGATGTCTCCGATGAAATCCGCCTGCCTGAAGTGAGCGCCAACACGTCCTCGATCGCTGATAATCTTGCCGTGCGGGAACGCATGGTCACTCTACAGCGGGAAATGGGAAGTAATGGCAAGATCGTCATGGAAGGACGGGACATCGGAACGATTGTCTTTCCAGACGCTGAAATTAAAATCTACCTTGATGCCGATCCCAAAATACGAGCGGAGCGCCGTTATTTGGAACTCCGATCCAAAGGCAAGAACGTCAGTTTTGAAGAAACGCTTAATGATCTGCTGGCGCGGGATCAACGGGACGCCTCACGCCCTGTTGGAGGCTTAAAAAAAACCTCGGACTCGATTGTCGTGGACACAACGAATTTATCTCAAGAAGAAGTCATCGACACATTGGAACAAATTGTACACAATAAAGTCAATACTACTTAAATAAAATTGAGTGCATTTTAAAACCTATGCCTATTATTGGAATTGGAATGGATTTAGTCCATATCTCACGCATAGCTCAATCCATAGAGCGTTATGGTGAACGCTTCACGAAACGTGTATATCATCCATCAGAACTTGAGTTTTCCATAAAAAGGAAAAACAATTTCGAATTTTTAGCGGCCTGTTTTGCGGTTAAAGAAGCGGCTTTAAAAGCATTGGGCGATTTCCCCGGAAAAGGGATTTCATGGAGTGAAATATTTATCAGCCACGAACCTACTGGCAAGCCGGTTCTCAATTTTGAGGGTAAAGCACTTCAACTTTGCAAAGAAAAAGGCGTTAAAACAAACCATGTAACCATAACACACGATGGTGATTTAGCATTGGCTCAGGTTATTTTGGAAAAATGAGACAATTTTTTACAGCATTTTGAATTTAGTGTCTTAGCCTTTCCCTATTTTTCCCAGTAAAATACAATAGATCGATTCACTGCTCTTTGAAGCAAATACAAACTGATAATAATATTCATAATCAATATCAATTTGATATTCAATATAAAAAATCATACTGCTGAAATATTGGAGAAAATAATAGATGAAAAATATCTATCATAAAAAAGGTTTTACGCTGATTGAACTCCTAATTGTTGTTGCCATTATCGGCATTCTCGCTGCAATCGCGGTTCCCAATTTTTTGAACGCTCAGTTGCGTGCCAAAATATCGCGATGCAAATC
Source organism: uncultured bacterium (assembly GCA_964643335.1). GTDB lineage: Bacteria > Hinthialibacterota > Hinthialibacteria > Hinthialibacterales > Hinthialibacteraceae > CAZXSQ01. The sequence goes on along the minus strand of CAZXSQ010000547.1, from coordinate 1,520 downwards.
AGACCTGAAAGCGCTTTCCACTGCCGAAGAAATGTACAACATGGACAATAACCAATATACATATGCATTTCGGCTGCATCCTTTGACTAGTCCAGTCAGTTATATTGCCAACATCCCATCTGATGTTTTTTCTCCCTATCACGATGATCCCCGAGCCAACAGCGAATCGGGCGCTCAATTTAC
>CAZXSQ010000547.1:0-1327 GCA_964643335.1 uncultured bacterium | reverse complement strand
GGATTAAGAGATGCCCACTGTGGTGATTATTATGCTTATTTCTCACCATTCGCCATGAGAAGCGAAGCGATGAGCCTGGCCACATCACAGGGCTGCCCAACCGTATGGCTGATTAAATCGTTCGGTCCAAATACAGGACAAAGCGGGCTTACGGGTGGTAACAACGGTGACGATTTCACCTTGCGGTACGATCCAAGCAATGGCTTGGTCAGCATTGGGGATATTGCTGTTTTTGGCCCAGGTGGGATGGTGGAGTAAATTTACACTGTTCAATATCAGCAATCACAACAAATATCAGATTGACGCAATTTTAGAGGCTAAGGCCGAATACAAGTCTTCTGATTGAGAAAAATCAAGACGACTTTTCGAAAAAAGGTTTTGATTTTCTCGCTTAAGCCATTTTACTGCCATTTGATAATAATCAGAATCTATCTCTATTCCGATGCTATTTCTATCACTCCTCATTGCGGCAATCATCGTTGTACCAGTTCCACAAAACGGATCAAGCACTGTGTCACCATAGAAGGAAAACATTCGAATGAGACGGTAAGCAAGTTCCACTGGAAATGGAGCAGGATGATGTTTAGTTGAAGCACCTGTAATCTTCAAAAATTGTTGAAACCATTCAACATAATCTTTTTTATCGATACGGCTCATATCTCTTTGAGTATTTGTTGGTTTTCGATAACCACCAAGCTTACGCTGCATCAATATAAATTCAATATCGTTTTTTATGATGGCATTCGGTTCGTAAGGTTTCCCCAAAAACTTTGTCCCGTTCTGAACCTCGTAACTTGCGTTGGAAATCTTATGCCAAATAATCGGATTTAGGTTATCAAAACCAATCTTTCTACATGCAACGCAAATATCAGCGTGGAGGGGTACAACCACATGCCTTCCATATCTTTTTCTTGACAGCCCACTCTTTAGTAGGCCGAAAGTAACCCGGTAATTCCAAAGATTGTTTGAAAAAGACGTATTTTTCGTCTACTCCTGCACATTTAATGATTTCGGTAATAAGATTAACAAATCCATACATCTGGGCACCACCGGTGACAGCTCCCCGTGTACCTTGATCCCTACTGCCTGTCTTAACCTGCTTCTCAAACTGAGAGAATCGTGTTTGCCAGAAAAAACGAATGGCTTCTGAAATTTTCTTTTGAAGACCATTTGATGCGTCGGTCATCCATAGATTACCTCAATGATGGTCAACGAATTCAACTTTAAAGGCGTTTCCATCACGCCAACTCGAAACAAATATGCCATTGATTATTGATTCGAATGCTATTTTGTTCTTCTTTTTCCCAATAACTTTTCAAGACAATCA
>CAZXSQ010000546.1:0-3984 GCA_964643335.1 uncultured bacterium | reverse complement strand
ATTTTTTTGGACTGGTGGACCGGTAACACTCGAATCGAGAATAACTTTGTTATGGACACTGCCGGTGGCGGCATCAAATGTTTTGGCGGTTTTGATAATACAATCGTCAATAATGTGGTGGCTGGAGATGATATTTTAGTTACAAAAAGTGGAAACTATGGTGTAAAACCCACCGGCAATACAGTGCATACGAATATCGTTGCAGGAGTTAGCAAATCAATTTTTTTGAATCCAGACCGCCAAGACTATCGCATCGATAAAAGTGATCCAGCGTGGATAGATGGATTCAATGTGGTTAATGTTAATGAAATTGGATTAAATGGAGACTCTATGCACCAAATTTCAGAAAAGATGCGAACTCATGATGGTGTTGTACTCAATTATGATGATGAAGAATACGTTGAAATCATTGGTCCCTGGATTGAAAAAGAAGAGAGCAGCCAAAATAATCTTTTTAAATACCGTTACATAGAATGCGTGCCTGAAACAGATAAAAAATGCCGAATTGAATTCACTTTTCCTATTTTAAGTAATGGGAAGTATGGAATTTACCTCTATTATGTTCAAAATGAAAAATCAAACCGATCCTTAAATACAAAACTTCTGGTTCATCATGCCAATGGTTCATCCACTTTGAAATTGGATCAACGGAGCAATGCCTTTTGGAAAAAAGTAGGAGAATTTGAATTTCAACAAAAGAAAAGGCCTTTGATCATTCTCAAGACAGATCAGGCCAATGGACATGCCTTTATCCAGTCTATAGCACTAGTAAAGGTTCAATAATCTTCTACTTTCTTCCTTCCTAAACAATATTTCATTCCTTAAATTCCTGCTGGAATGCTTATAATGTATCCAAGTGTGTTATCTAATTTTTTCTCTGAGAGGCTAACGTGGAAAATAAAACATCGAGACGCCACTTTTTAAGCACCTGCGCCATAGTTGGAAATATTCCGTTAATGTCTTGGCTTGCCATTGCCGATGAAAACCATATTGATTCTCAAGTCATCAAAAATCATGATCATCAAGTGGAAGAACTTCTGTCAAAGCAGGTAACCAATCCTGATAGCAAATGGCGGGGGGCTTATCCCAACCGTTGGGGACTGCACCAACCCGGTTCGGCAGGACAGATTTTAAAAATGTTCTCTGCCGCCTACTTGAATTCACAGTCACGTTTTCATCAAGAAAACGAACTATTTAACCGGATGGCATTAGCGGCAGATTTTCTTGAACGAATGCAAAGTCCACAAGGCAATATTGATCTATTGACCACGAACTTCAATTCGCCGCCCGATACAGCGTTCGTTATTCACAAAGTGGCTACTGCCGCCAACCTCGCCAGGATTTTTGACGACAATGAGTTATTGACACTCATGGAACCGTTTATACGAAAAGCAGGCCAAGGTATAGCCAACGGTGGAATACACACCCCCAATCACCGTTGGGTCGTCTGCGAAGCCCTCGCGCAAATAAACGAACTGTTTCCAGATCCATTGTATATCCAGCGAATCAATCAATGGCTGGCAGAAGGAATCGACATCGATCAAGACGGCCAGTTTACCGAGCGCAGCACCACTATTTACAACGCTGTTTGCGACAAAGCTTTTATTGTCATAGCTCATAAATTGAAACGCCCGGAATTGCTGGAACCGGTACGTAAAAACCTGGATTCAATGCTGTATCTGCTGCATCCCAATTATGAGGTGGTGACAGAAATTTCACGGCGGCAGGATATCAACACCCGAGGTACAATGGAACGGTTTTGGTTGCCGCTAAAATACATGGCCATACACGAGAAGAACGGTATGTACTCGACACTGGTCAATCATCTCGAACCACAACAAATTGAACTCTCCGAATTGATGGAATATCCAATTTTAAATCAACCACTCCCTTCTCCTGTTCCTGTACCGAAAAACTATAAAAAATATTTCCCCGCTGCCGAAATCACAAGAATCAGACACGGCTTAACCAGCGCCACTTTAATTCACAATGGCAATAGCCGTTTTTTCTCACTCCGCCGGAATGAAGCGGTTATCAATGCAGTACGTTTTGCCACGGCGTTCTTTGGGAAAGGACAGTTTGTTCCGGCACGTACAGAAAAAAGAGGTGACAGTTACTTTCTGAGTCAAAAAATGGCCGCGAGTTATTATCAGCCTTTGAATCCCTCTCAAAAAGTCCCTGCTACACGTGAGGGCTGGCATGAAGCCAAACAATTACGCCGCCAAAGCGAAATATGTCACCTTGAACAAAAAGCAATTGTCACTGAACAACCTAATGGATTTACCGTACGAATCAGCGCCGAAGGGACGGATAATATCCCTTTAGCAGTAGAAATCAATTTGCGCGAAGGAAGCAAAATAGAAGGATGTGAACCTGTAAAAGGTGTTGATGAAACCTATCTTCTCAAATCCGGCATGGCAGTCTGCCGTATGGGAAATGACACCATCCGCTTCGGTCCTGGAACGAGTGTGAACCAATATACTCATGTGCGCGGTGCACAACCAAAGTTACCAGGCCCAAGTGTCTATCTTACCGGCTACACCCCATTCGATCACACGCTCACAGTCGAATGGACCTAAACATAACGTTTCTTCCTGTTTGTTCTTTCATACTCAGGTTTAATGATTCTATGATTCATGATATCGTTTATTCAGCGCCAACAAATTGCAAAAATAGATATTTTTCCATCATAAAAACATGGAGTGAAAAACATGGATAACAAAAGACCGTCCCGAAGAAATTTCATGAAAAGCTTAGCCACTGCTGCATCCGCACTCCCTGTAATCGTACCTTCAACTGTTCTAGGCGCCGATGCCCCTAGCAATAAAATTACCATGGGTTTTATCGGAACAGGCAACAACGGCACAAATTGGCTGAAACCTTTTATGCAGGATAAGCGTGTTCGTGTCTTGGCTGTCTGTGACGTGAACAAAGAAGGCCCAGGATATTGGGGAGGCAGTGTCCGTGGACGTGAGCCTGCTCGAAAAATGGTGAACGACTTTTACGGCGGTGTCGGATGTGCAGCTTATGAAGATTTTCGCAATGTCATTGAACGTGCAGATATCGATGGAATATACATCGGCACCCCGGATCATTGGCATGCCATCATCGCCATTGCCGCAGCCAATGCCGGTAAAGACATTTACGGCCAAAAACCACTTTCACTCACCATAGCCGAAGGCCGAGCCATGGTTGAAGCCGTTAAACAAAACGGCGTGGTCTGGCAAACAGGCAGCCAGCAGCGTTCCGATCACAACTTTCGCCGCGCTTGTGAGTTAGTAAGAAATGGACGAATCGGCAAACTACAAACCGTTCGCTGCGGTTTGCCTGGAGGGATTCCCGATTATGGAAAGACGGCTGATCAGACTGATCCCAAGCCTGTGCCGGAAGATTTCAATTACAATATGTGGCTGGGACCGGCTCCGCATGACTATTACTGCCCTGCACGAGTCGGTGTCAATTTCCGCTGGAATCTGAATTATTCAGGCGGCCAATTAACCGATTGGGGCGGACACCATCCGGATATCGCTCAATGGGGCATGGATACAGAAGATACCGGGCCTGTCGCCATCAAAAAAGCCAAAGGCAAGTTCGTTACGGATCATCCAGTATACAACACGGCTACTGAATATTACTTTGAATGTGTTTATGAAAATGGAGTCACCATGATCATTTCAAACAAGGAACGCGGCGGCGTGACATTTGAAGGAACCGATGGCTGGGTATGGGCGAACCGCGGAAAACATGACGCTAGTTCAAAAGAAATTTTAAATTCTAAAATCGAGGACAATGAAATTCATCTCTACAAGAGCGATAATCATGTCAAAAATTTCGTTGATTGTGTCATTTCAAGAAAAGAAACAGTTGCTCCCATCGAGACAGGACACCGTTCCATTTCACTTGCCCATCTTGGGAATATCGCCATGATTTTAGGGCGTGATATTCAATGGAATCCAAAAGAAGAAAAAATTATTGATGATCCTG
>CAZXSQ010000545.1:0-3996 GCA_964643335.1 uncultured bacterium | reverse complement strand
GAATGAAGCTTTTGAAGAGCTTCTACAGGACGACGAGTATGCGAAAGTGCTTCAGTACATAAGACCAGGTCAAATTGTTCAGACTCTTCAATTTTTTCTTCAGTAGGTGGAGTAAATCCAAAATCATCACCCATGGAAAAAGGATCCGGGAAACTCCAGTCTGTATCCTCCTGCTTCTCAGGTTCACTGGTTGATTCCGGCTCTTCTTGGGAAGAGGATTCAGGTTTTTCTTGAAGTAAGGCATTGATTTGTATGGATTTAACATCCCAACCTTTTCCCTGTAAGAATCCTTCAAACCGTTTTTGTTTAGAATAAACTTCCAAAACTTTGGCCGGTTCTTTTGCACGTCCGGTAAACTGTTGTATCCAATCAATAGGTTCATCGGGTGGAGCCGAAGAGACATCCCCCATATCCCAGCTCCCTAAAAACATATCCGAAGCCAAACTTTCCACCACAGGATTTTGGAAAATCAACGAGCAACTGCGGCAGATTGAAAAGTGCACATTGGTATCCATAGCCCATGAACGCACCAACTTGTCCTCTTTCTCCCAAAACCAGAAAGACTGATGACTAGGACTATCACAAACAGGACACGTAACCTCACTCATGATCAACTCCTTTAAATCTTCTTGTTTATACTCGAACGCAATCACACTCTACTTCATAAGTCTATGGTCTATTATTTCGTAGGATATAGCAATAGTCCTCTTATCAAACAGTCTTACGGATAAAATCTAAAATTATTATCGTTAGCCCAACAACGACAGTAAACTTTGTGGCAAGAAATTCGCTTGTGCAAGAACGGAGACCCCAGCTTGCATCAAGACTTGATTTTTGGCAAACCTCGTGGTTTCGCGTGCCATATCAACATCTCTTAATCTGGATTCGGACGCCAACAGATTTTCGGAGGAAACACTCAAGTTTGAAACGGTTCCTTCCAGCCGGTTCGTTCCCGCTCCTAAAAGTGAACGGGTTCGATTGATCTGATCAAGGGCTTGATCGACGATACGCAACGCTTCATTGGCTCCATCAAGTGTTGAAATGTTAATATCTTCGATAGTCCTGCCGCTTCCACGACCAAAGCCCAGATTCTGAGAAGTGAGATCTCCCAAACTAATTTGGAAACTTTGATCGGCAAAGGCCCCGATATGGAAGTTCATGGCGTTATTAACGGTAGAAATAATCAGGGTTGTCCCCGGATCAGGAGTCTCATTGGGATCGGTGGTTATATCGAGAATTGTATCGAAATCAACTGTCAAAAATCGTGCTACGCCTTCCTGAAAACTGCCATTGTCAATGAAGACTACATCCTGAGCTCCATTCTGGAAGGTAACGGCGGGTCCTCCATTTAGTTGCCCAACAAACTCCTGGCCTTCAACTTCCAGGTAGTCTACCCCAACTTTTAAATCCGAACCGACTCTTAAAGTGACTTGACCACGGACCTCGCCCTCAAGTGTAGCTTCTGGTCCTAATAAAGTAACAACTTCTCCTGCTTCCGCCCGAACCGGCGGCCCTCCATTGATTCGCAGTGTGGCGTTTTCTGCAAAACCTTCTCGCTTCAACACCGCATCATCTGTAATAGTGTATTTAGGAGTTGAAGCCAAACTGTTATCAGAACTGTCAGCAAATGTTAGGGTAAAATTCAATTGAGAATCATTTCGGCCAATATCGTCTATTAATTGGAGTCTGCCGTCCGATGTCAAAGTAAAGATAGCCGTTTCAAATCGTGTTTTATTTCCATCGTTGGAAGTGTTATATATACGGGTACGATGATTAAGTTCAGAAATAAGTCCATCCAAGGTAGCAAATTGAAAATCATTTAATGAATTATCTGTTGCAGAGGAGTTACTGAATGTATAGACAGCTTCGAAAGTCGTACCATCCGCTTCCGTACCGCGCAAGGTCATCGTATCGCCGTGAGAAATCGAAACACCGCTGGTATACACACCTTCGACGAACGAACCGTTCAAATCGAGACCCACATTTCCACTAACAAGCGAAGCGGTTCGACTGATTATTGATCCGCTGTGATTTCTAAAGGCAATGGTTCCTTCTACCACGCGGTTAACCGGTCCTTGCACATCCTCCACACTGATTGCAAACATCCCGTCATCGAACGTGGAACCTGTAATGGCTGTAATGCCATTCCCGACTTGACCACCACCGGAAAGAACGGAAACCGTCCCTATCGGACCGGATCGGGTAACTCCCTCTGCTTGTGAGACGACATTACCACTTCTGACCAGAGAAATATCCAAGGATGACAGATTGGTAGCCTCTACGCTGCTGACAAGTAGAAAACGTCCGCGATTATTTGATATTTCTGAAGCCAATGTAACTGTGGTGCGAAAAGATGTAGGAACACTGGCAGTGGATACACCGAATAAAGCGGATTCAGCCTGATCAATGGAATTATTAATCATTCCCAAAAGACTTTGAACGGAAGAAGTTTGGGTAGCGTTACCAATTTGAGAATCTACACTGGCACTTAATACTCCACTGAATTTTGTTACGCCATCCGAAAGCACTCCTTGAAATACGATTTGGTCGCCATTGTCTATCGAGACACCATTGAAGTAACCGTCTGTAGCACTGTTACCTAAAACAGTTGCAGCCGTGGCGGCAGTCCCATTCAAACCGATTGCGGATGAGAAACGTCCCAACGTGACAGCGATATCCGTCGCATTCTGTATTCCTAAATGCATGGTGGCCGTCTGACCGTTATCATCCGTCCCCGCTATTAAATGTTCATGACCCACCCGAGTACGAATGATATTCAGATAACTTTGTCCACTTTCAAGTGTATTTGATCCAGGTCCTGTATCCAGGTGGATACCGAACTGCTGTTCTCCATCCTGCCCCGGTTTAATTTGTGAATCGACGCTGAAGTCTCCATTCAGCAGGAAATTCGTGCTGTATTGAGTCGTTTCGGCGATTCGAGTGATTTCGTCGATACTCTGGAAGACTTCATCCTGCAAGGCTTGTCGTGCTTGAACGTCGTTCACACCGGTATTGGCTGCCTGAATTGCGAGAACACGTATTCGATCCAAACGGGTGGTTACTTCCTCGAGTGCTCCTTCGGCGACATTGATCAAATTCATGCCGTCCTGGGCATTCATAATCGCCCGATCCAATCCACGAACCTGCGAACGGATTCGGGTGGCCACAGTCAATCCGGCGGCATCATCCCCCGCTCGATTGATTCGCAGGCCGGAAGACAAACGCTCAATCGATTTTTGCAAATTTCGGCCCGTTATATCAAGATTGTGATTCGCATTGATGGCAGCCACATTGTTGTTAATTCTGGTGATACTCATGATATTCCTCCTTGAAAGACTTTTTGGCATCCGTGCCATGAATATAGGAAACATTTTCTGTTCCCCTAAACACCATCGCTCCGGCCGAAATTCCAGTGGGCGCTGCTTTTGGAAGGGTAAATATGCCGGGACGTCGAGTGAATCGCCCCGGCATACCCATCCAAATACAACCGGCGCGATTGGTTGTTATTGACTTGAAAACAAACCTTCAAGAGATCACGTGTTTTGGGTGAGGTGCTGTAGAACATACGCAACCTCGAGAAAATTTGTGATACCCACGGCAATTCAAAAATTGGATTCATTGGTTCACGTGTATTGAGGACCGTTCAACTTGATTCCAATTGATTTGCCTTTTGCTAAATCGGTTTCACCAGATGGAAGCCAATGTGGAGCCTTTCTCGCCGTTCACAGGGAGTCAGCCTGGTTCATCGAATCCTTAGATTCAATGAATGACGAGTTATGTTCTGGTTTTCAACCTTCTGCACCTCCTATGAAATTGATCGGTTTATTATTTCAATACAATCCGTTAAGGGCTTTCAATTTTATGACCCGGTTCCGCTATACAATTCATCGTTTCACGTGGGCATTCTGAAATTTGAAGGGGGTCTCCGAACGGGGTCCCGAAACCCCCCTGCTATTTTTGACTGTTTCGCATGAACCAGAAAAGATCCAGTTCGAG
>CAZXSQ010000544.1:0-4012 GCA_964643335.1 uncultured bacterium | reverse complement strand
GTTGGCCCCGCTATTGTGCGCAGTCAAAATGCGAATGACCGCCTCAATATCGCCATTATCGGCGCTGGGGGGCGCGGCCGCAGCAACTTGCGGAATGTCAGTTCAGAAAACATCGTGGCGCTATGTGATGTGCACAGCCCCAGCCTCGAAGAATTATCGCAGAAATATCCCAAAGCCCGCAAGGTTCAAGATTTTCGCAAACTGTATGATCACGCCAATGAGTTCGATGCAGTCGTGGTCAGCACCTGTGAACATACCCATGCGTTTGCCACCATGCCCGCGCTGCAAATGGGCAAACACGTGTACTGCGAGAAACCATTGACTCACAGCGTCTGGGAAGCCCGCATGATTCGTCACGCTGCAGCGAAAGCAAAGGTAGCCACACAAATGGGAACACAGATTCACGCAGGAAACAACTACCGCCGAGTCGTCGAGTTGATCCAGACCGGCGCGATTGGACCGGTGAGTGAAGTCCATGTCTGGGTGTCTCGCGCCTGGGGCTGGCATAAATCGAAAGAGGCGTGTGAAAAAGCCAACGACATCGTCTTTGTCCAGGAACGTCCTGAAGAAGTGGATCCGATTCCACCTGGACTCGATTGGGATTTATGGATTGGTCCCGCTCCAATGCGTCCGTTCAATCATGTCTACGTACCAGGACCAAAATGGTACCGCTGGTGGGATTTCGGCAATGGCACTATGTCCGACCTCGGAAGTCATTGGATTGACCTGCCGTTTTGGGCTTTGAAACTCGATCATCCATTGACTATCGAATCGGGTGGACCTCCAGTCAATGATGAAATCGCCCCGGCATCCATGCACGCCAAGTATACTTACGGTTCACGCGGCGATATGCCCCCGGTGGAAGTCACATGGTATCAGGGTACGCATAAACCTGAGATATGGAAGGAGGGAGGGATTCCCAAATGGGGCAACGGCGTGCTGTTTATCGGTGAAAAAGGTATGGTGCTGGCAGACTATGGCAAACATACACTGCTGCCTGAAGAGAAATTCAAAGACTTCAAGCGTCCGGAACCATTCATCCCTGAATCGTTAGGCCATCATGCAGAGTGGATTCACGCCTGCAAAACAGGGGCGCCCACGACATGCAACTTCGACTATGCCGGTTGGCTTACCGAGGCCAATCATTTAGGAAACGTGGCCTACCGTGCCAAGAAAAAACTGGAGTGGGATGCAGAAAAAATGAAAGCCACCAACGCCCCGGAAGCGGATCCCTTTATCCGGCGTGAATATCGGGATGGATGGAAATTGGTTTAGAAAATTTAACGATTAGATAGTTTATCTAAGTGAATTGGTGAATCAATTAATAATTGGGTTATTGAAGTCGTTGATAACGGGCAAAAGAGTTGATCACTCCTTGAAAACGGTCGAAAACACGTTGAGGCATTAAATCACCCTTTTGTCCAAGAACGACACCGTCAAAAGCGTCGAAAAACATTTGTTGGCTATCCGCAGTTATCTGACCATAGACCCATCGTCCCGAATGGCCGATAACAATAACATCTTCTCGCGCCTTGGGCATAGTCAAACCGCACAAGTAATGGCCTACGATCTCCTGTAAATCCAAGTGTGAAAACATGCGTTCATGTATCGCCGGATCTATTCCATTGCCTGCGATGAGCAGTGGTACATGATAATTCTCTGCCACGGAAGAATCCGTCCGTTTACCATGATCGGCTACGATAATGAATATTGTTTCTTCAACCAGCCCGGCATGTTGCAAGTTGCAATATAATTCCTTACAATATTCATCGTAATATTCAAACTGCCCCTTCCCTGTCAGTTTTTTCCATCGGGGAGAATGACCGGTAACCATTTCATGCAAGATCACGGTTTGCTGATGAGATTTTATAGAATCAACTATTGGTAAAATAGCCGCCTTATCCTCTGTAGCGGCTTCTACAGGATTCACGCCCAATGACACCCAATCTTTCTTGTTAGGTAAATCACGTCCATGTATCGTTTCAGTCCAAACGTCGCGAACAGGCACAAACGGCTGGAAATCAGAGGTACAAATGAATAAACTCTTCCAATTCTTACCGTTTAATGCATCAATCATGTTTGGCGCGTTGTTTACATTGCTATAGTACTCAGGAGCCTCATAAGCGCGATACGGAACTTGAACAGATGTGAGCATGGCAAGAAGGCTTGTGTAGGAATCCAGATTAGTAGTGTAATACCGGCTGAAATAAACGGCATGATCTTTCACCACCGCATAAAAGCCATCTTTTTGTTCAAGGAAACGCTGAGCAAAATCCGATTCGTTTACTGTTTCCATAACAAGAAGAAGGACATGGTCATACTGAAATCTCTCAGCAGTCTCAAGAGGGGACGGCTGGACCATGTCTGATAATTTCTCTTCAGAAAACATAGGCCGCGAAGGCCGGGGGACCACTCTCTCCCCTCTAATTAACCAATCTTTCACTGTTTCTTGTGTGCTGTAAACCAATGGATTTGGTAGAGGGGACAAGAAACTCCCCCCTGACCAACTAAGGATAATCCCTAAAAGGGAGATTATGACAAGTCCCCGAAATAACAACCTTTGCCGCGGCACTGGTATTTGAATCGAATACCGTATAAACACAATACCAAGCGTACCTGTTACAGCAATGGCCAGGACTCCCTTCCAGCCAAGTATATTGGACAGAAAAAAACCTGCAACACCAAAATCTACAGCAAATATATTTACAGGAAAACCAAGAAACTCTATCAAAAGAAACGGATAACAGGCGAGGACAAGCCCGAAGACGAAGAAAATCACCTTTGCTGCAGTGTTGGCCACACTCTGCCATTTTGGAAAGATACGCCGGCGCAAATCCTTAAGTGCGGCTGCCATGATAACCAAAAGGAACACATCGTAAATAAAGGCAAGGCCGTGCATCAGATACATCTGCGAATCACGTATCGGGAAAGCGCTCCAACAGTGTAGTATCAATTGGGAAATACAGAAGGCACTGGCCAGCGACTCAAGAGCTACATCGCTGTAACTTCCATTTTTCGTCCCTAATCGAGTAGAATGATCTGTCACTTCCACCATTGAATCATGGTTATTCATTTACGTTATTATTTAATACCTCTGAAATTGCTTCTTCGAATTCTTCCTTGCTCTTGGCGCCGATTAGACGCATTACCCGTTCTCCCTCTATATTATAGATAAATGTTCGGGGAAGGTCTCCACCCCACTCCGGATCTAAAGTTTCTATGGCTTTGTTTTGATTTTCCACTTTCAGTATCTTTGTAGGAAAACTCATATTCAGCTTATTCATGACGTCTGGTACCTTATCGGTTGTACCGGTAAAACTATCCGCGGATACTGCCATGAAATCAACCTTTTCCTTGTATCTCTCGTGAAGTTCAACCAGATGGGGCATTTCCTCCATACACGGAGTGCACCAGGTGGCCCAAAAATTCAATACAAGCGGTTTACCATGGCGATTGCGGATAAATGACAATAAATCATCAAGACTGATATCCGCTGCGACGGGCTTCACTTGAACGTCATCCACATTCACTGAGGTCAATGGGCGTTCCACTTCGGACTGCAACCTCTCTTTTTCCTTTTCGGTGACAACCGCAGCCGGGGTTTTCTCATCTTTGGAAGCTAGTTGATCAGCAGCTTGCTGGTCACCGCAACCGAAAAGCCATATGAAGGCACATCCAAGAATTACAATCACCAATAAATTCCGTAAATTATTCATTTTCCCCTCTTTTTTAATATTTTTGTAAATTAAAAACTTTAAAGAACATATAGAATTATACTATAATCTTTTCTAAATTGATAAAATAGATACCTTCTAATTCTAAACAATTTAAAATGAAATACTTCTCTAAGAAAAATATTTCCTTTATTAAAAACAAAAAGAAAAATTGAGTTAATTTTGGCTCATCCGGTTGAATATTTTTGAGTGTTATATGAATGAATGGATGGATTTTTTTCCTGGATGTCAAGCGACAATTATTCTTTCCCCTCAACGACAATTATTTTTCCCTGTTT
>CAZXSQ010000543.1:0-4017 GCA_964643335.1 uncultured bacterium | reverse complement strand
AATCACCCACGTGTACCTCAAGATATCCGCGCAGAAGTAAGCGAATGGGGACTTGCCAAAGATGAGTTCACCGATAATAATCACTGGCCCCATATTCTTTACATTCGTGAAGCACGCCGGATGATCGGCGAGTATGTCATGACCGAGTATGACTGCAGACGGCTTGTCGATACTCCAAAATCGGTGGGACTTGGATCTTACACCATGGATTCCCACAACGTGCAACGCTACATCACTTCAGAGGGTTATGTTCAGAATGAAGGCGACATCGGTGTCTCTACCGGAGGGCCATACGAAATATCCTATGGATCACTTATTCCCAAAAAACATGAATGCCAGAATCTGCTGGTACCGGTAGCGTTGAGTAGCTCACATATCGCTTACGGATCGATCCGAATGGAACCAGTGTTTATGATTTTAGGCCAATCAGCTGCCACTGCTGCAGTGCTGGCCATTGAAGATAACGTTATGGTTCAAGACCTTGACTATACTAAGCTGAAAAAACGGTTGTTGTCCGACGGCCAGTTCCTGGAAACCGATGCGCCGCCCAAACGCGGCCCCATTCGCACTTCCGTTTTGAAAGGAACAGTGCTTGACAATAAACAGGCCAAGAAAAATGGTCTATGGTTGCACAGCCGTTCTAAATCCGCATTTGTGGGGGATGGTTACCTGCATGATGACAACAAAAACAAGCAAGGAAAATCGGTTCGGTTTTCAACCCAGTTACAAAAAGGACGATATGAAGTACGTATTTCATATTCACCCACCAGCAACCGTGCCTCCAATGTCCCAGTCACTATTCACCATACCAATGGAAAGGATACCGTTACAGTAAATCAAAAGAAGCAACCGGAACATGACGGATTATTTACATCCATTGGGATTTATACATTCAATCAGCAAAAATCTGCGGTAGTTGAAATCAAAGCCGCAGGAACTAACGGCCATGTGATTGCTGATGCGGTTCAATGGCTCCCTGCTGATTAATTTTTTTTGCACCAGCAGACAAGATTGCCATTTTCAAGTGAGAGATAAAGCTGTTCATCAGTCACTGCCATTCCGTCCCAGATAGGCGCTGATTCCAATTCATATTCGGAGATTTGCTGCCCATCAGCAGCATTGAATACGGCAAGTATACCACCCTTGCGGTTCTCCCATGCACCGTGAGGATCATCGGGGTCTACGACATCGGGCGATCCGGCTGCGTAAATCAAGTCTCCAGCACGAACCATAGCCGTGATCCGAATGGGAACACGCTTTATCCAGACAGGCTTTAAATTGTTAACCCATTGAAGTTTTCCTTTTCTGTCAAGTTTGGCCTTCTTTTCAAGCGGAAGACAGGCTAGCCGATAGGCGTCCTCGCCAGGGGTAAAAACCGCATTGCGGGGCCGGGGACCATAAACATCCACTCCATAAGCAACATCATCCCCTAAAACCAAAATGCCGGACGATCTGGCTTTATCCATTGTCCAATAGGTTCTGTTGAACCAGCTGGAGTCAAGAAATCCAGCGGTGGTGTACAAGTGTGCTTCACCGCCCTTATTCGCTTCAGATAAGTTCATTTGCCGGATAAACACATTCGTGCCATCTGTGACGGGAATATCATTCATAAGCCCGGTGATAGAACGAGGATTGGGCGATGGTGTCATTTTCCCTGTCTCAGGATCAGGATGGTAAATTGTTTTCTCATGTAACACTTCACCGGTTCCCGGATCTAAAGCATAAAAGAAAATACCACTATCAAGATAAGATATTCGCCCCGCCGCAAAGCAGCATTGATTATTGTGAACCATAACACCCGGCACGGGCCAGGACGATTCCAGTTGATTGAAGGCGGTAACAAGACGCTGCTGGGGCGCTGCATTAAATCGCCACACAAGTTCACCATCCGATTCGCACAGGCAATAAACCCGCCCATCAGCCGAGCCGAAAATTGCCATACCGTTGAAAACCGTTGGAGGCAATTTCACTCTTGCTCCGGCTGTATAAGTCCATATACTCTCACCATCGCTGGATTTAAGCGCATGGACTGTGTGGGAATCGACATCGGCCACCATGACTTTTCCATTTGCAACAACCGGTGCGCTTGGTTTTGCACCGATTCTCACTTGCCAGGCTGGTTGCAACTTCGCTCCTATAGATATTTTTGTTGAGCCGCTTCGTTGAGCATCATGCCGATATGTAGGCCATTCTTCGGAAGATGGTTTAGATTGTGCTGAATCTGGAATTGTTCCATAAGCCGGACCTTTTACCAGTCTTGGTTCTTTATTCTCCCTTTTTGATTCCTTCGGACGTGCCGGAGCAAGTGCGTTGAAGCCCTTAAGTTTCGCGTTGATATAACACTCGCAAGGATGCGGCGCTACATACACCAAGCCATTGCAAGGCAGGTTGCCGAGAAGGCAGCCGCTGCGCACCCAGTGATTCTGCCAATTCTCACCAGTGTCCAGGTCTACAAATTCTACACCTCGTCGTGATGATAATAGAAACCGCTCGGTTATCTTATTGCGGTAGCATCGATGATGGTGCCCAACATTAAAAATATCTTTCGTTGAATGCTCTTTTAAAAGTTTGCCGGTCTTCAGATCAAGTGACTGGATACGGTAATCCACCTTGCTTGAATCTTTGGCTTTATAACCGTTTCCCCACACAGAACCGAAATCGGTTTCAGCATATACATGGGTCCATACTTTACCATTCACCGCAAATACATCCGGCTGGGTGCAATGTCCCCATCCGCCATACTCATGTTTCCACATTTGTTTCCCATTGGTGGCATCAAAAGCATAGAGTGTTCCCGGCATAGTATGATAGGTATGATGCGTATTTGGCTCAGGCTGAGCCAGCAGAACTACTCCATCATGATACACCATCACGACAAGCAGGAATTCATACACGCCCGCAAATCCCAACTTTCTTACTGCAGTTTTTGGCAGGCCGGGCCGGTCAATCTTCCAAACGGTGTCACCCGATTCCAAATCAAGGCTCATGATTTCTTCAGGAGTTAAAATATAGACCTTGCCGTCCCCCGCCGCCAGCTCAAACCGGCCGAATGGGTCTTGGCCTCTTGTCGAGCGGACACCACTAAATGGGCCTCTTTTCCAAAGCCTCTCACCCGTTTTTGCATTCATCACACAAATATGTTTTCCGGGAGCGGCAGGAGGAGTTTCATCCTTATCTACCGGTAAAGGTTTATTCTCCCAAGGTGGATTGATCGATACAATCAAGTATCCATCTGTGTAAAGAAACTCATCTGTGTCTTCCGTCCCTGAATAGACACGCTTTTCTTCACCGGTTGCCGCATCCAGTGCCGTTATTGGAGCAGTGGCCCCGAGCGTACCATAAACCGTATCATCAATCGCGACCAATTGCTTCGCTAAATGCTGAGGCATACAGAACCGCCCATTACTCACACCAGCGCCTGTTCCAGCAAGGCCGTTCTGGTATTTCGTGTCCCACTGGGGCACCTGTTTTTTCCAGAGCAGCACACCGCTGAAAGCGTCACGCGCAACCAGAAACCACTTACTCGGTACAGTACCATCGATACCGGTCAATGTCTCATCGCAAATGTAAAACAACCGCCCATTCGCTGAAACCATGGCACTCACACTTGGCGTCCAGCCGTGACTTCTAGCCCACAGCGGACCGGCGGTCCACTGCAGATGTTGCGGGGGAGCAACCATGCTGTCTTCAGCGACCGGATTTCCTCCGGCATCGTGAAGATGATGTGTCCACTCGTCCATCTCATCTGGCCAAGGTTTGATAGTTTTGGTCCACTGGCCATCCTGCTTAATGCACGCCACACCATTGGGCGAAAGCACACGCAGACATTCCTCCATTGGCACATCACCCAGATCCTCTGACACCAACAATTGCACGAAATTATCCGTATAGGGGAGTCGTGATCCTGCCAGGTGATCGATTGTTACGTTCCCATATATACCAAGCGATTTAACATGCTCGCGAGCCTTGGTGACGTTTTCCGCATCAACCTCATTGTTCCAGTAGGTATTGATGCCA
>CAZXSQ010000542.1:2507-4017 GCA_964643335.1 uncultured bacterium | reverse complement strand
GAACTGGACAGTCGGCTTTATCTTTTTTGCCACGAGCTCGTCGGCCTTCTTCAGTGGGAGCCGATCCCATATAGATGGATCTGGAAACACGCCGAGCAGCGGAAAAACGTCCAAGATTAGGAAACTCTCTGTCGAGTCTCAATGAAAGAGAGTTAGGACCGTCAATATCTTTTTCAATGACCGGAAACCAGGTGTCTTCCAGATAACGGGTTAATTCTTCTTGCACCTGATGATCGTCAATCGGGATCGATGCAGGCATGATCAACAAATTGTTATCCTGCCGTTCCCAGAGCGTGTGAATGACAGCCGCCATGAGCCGCAATACTCCTCGAGTTCTTTGGAATTTATCTAAAGTACTCCAATCGCCATATAAGCGGTCAAATAATTCCGGATGGATGGGATAAGCTGCTTTCATTCGGCGTTCGTAATCGGCTTCTCTCACTTCGGGTGGAAAATCCTGGCTTTGTTCCCGATAAAACCGAGCGAAGGAATCTACAACAAAATCCCGTTCACGGAAATGTTGCGGGTCTTGAATCGGTTGAAAAAGCCTGCGCCGCACGATCTCGAATCCTTCTTCCGCGGTGGCAGGCCGCCAAGAAGATTCGATTCGGCTGAAAACGTTTTTCATACGTTCCAATGCTTCCCGCCCTGCCGTCCCACCAATTTCAATATCGGATGAAGGGATACTGGCAACAACAAGCGTGTTTGGCACACGTTTGGCCGCTTCCGTTAAGGATTGGGCAAAGGTAAAATTCGCATCGAACGAACCGCCGGAGAGATTGTCTTTACCATAAAGCACACGTACATAGGCAACCCATTCATCGATAAGAATCAAGCATGGGCCGAATGTTTCAAACAGTTCTTTCAAAATATTTGAACCAGGCCCCACGCCTTGTTGATCCGCTTCGGCAACCATTTGATAACCTTCTTCTCCTCCCAGTTGCCAGGCCATCTCCCCCCACAAAGTGTGGACAGTTATTCCGGATTCTTTTTTCTCAGGTGTGACGGGAGACATCGCGGTTCCTACCAACACCGCTCGGTTCGTAAAGGGAATTGTGTCGATATTGGCTTCTTTTATCAGTTCTTCCATACCTGATAATTCAAAAGGAGCAACGCCGGAAAAGAGATGATAGAGCGCAAGCATGGAATGCGTTTTGCCACCACCGAAATTGGTTTGCAGCTCTACAACAGGATCACCGCCTCTGCCTGAAATCCGAATTAGCGCATTTTTTAATAACTGGTGTAAGCCGTCTGTTAGATAAGTTCGTTGGAAGAATTCATGCGGATCGCCGTATTCAGACAACGCCTCACCCCGATAGACCTGGGATAGGTCAGCAGCGAATTCAGCTTGTTGGTATCTGCCGGATGCCACATCGGGATGTGGAGTGACTACCTGACGCCAGGGGGGGAGATTTGCCAAGGGTTTCCCTTCCGTTGGGATACCTGCCGACTTACGGCGCTCATAGCGGGCTTGTTCATCGAAGCGGATGCGCAATATTTCCTGTTTCAT
>CAZXSQ010000542.1:0-2497 GCA_964643335.1 uncultured bacterium | reverse complement strand
TTCCACTTCCTGTGCTTCACCGGCTGCGGTTACGGCGTGGAGAAGACGGACGACGCTGTCCAATGCCCGATAAGTATCATCCGCTGAAAAAGGTTCTTGATGCGCCCATTTATTGCGGATACTCCTCAATTCGCTGACAAGGCTGCGTTCTGTATGGCCTAAAGTTTTCCCGAATACTGCATTCCATTCGTTCCACATGACGATGAGCAAGGCGCTGATATCCCATTGCGGGACACCATTGACCAATTTGACGCCGTCCTCTTCACGGCGGAAATGTTGTTTGGTTTCTTCGAGCCAACCATCCCCATATTGCGACTGCATTTCTTCTTCAACAAAAATCGAAAGGCCACGGTTTAAGATTTCCAGAGCTTTCCCCACTCGTTCACGGTTGGTCATAGCCATGATGTCATTCTTTCCTTTGTGGTGCGGACATCCTGTCTGCACTTATTTTCTGTGGTGTGGATTATTCTATTAATCTTCCCTAACTGCACGTAAGGCTTTTTGATATACTTGTGATCCTATATAAAAATCAAAATCATTCTGTAAGATATCCAAGTAGTTTTTTAGGCTGTTAATTAATCCAGTACGTTTTCCCCAGATCAACATTCCAATAGTTCCCAAGATAGGGATATTCATTCGCAGTGCAATTTTTCGAGCCTCTTTTTCATCCAATAACACCATATCAGCTCCATGTTCCCGATATAGTGCAATGGCTTCTGCTTCACCATAATCGATTTGTATACGAAGCAATGAAGTAAATTCTTTATCTTGAACTTCATGTACCTTAATCCATGAGAATGCAGCGATTCGTTCTGCACCGATTCGTCCTTTGCCTTGTTCCACAACTTCCTGCCAAACAGCACGAGGTACAAGAATCCCATCTGGGAAACGTTGAATTAATAACGTTTCCTGTTCAATTGCACTCAATGCAATTAATATGGATGAGTTGGAAATAGCCTTCAATCCATTTTCTCCAAAGTAGCCAGATCAGCATCCAGATCGTCTACATCATAATGGCGGGGGATTTTTTCTTTTCCCAATAATTCGTGAAACTCCCATTTTGTCATGCGACAGAGTTCACGAGCTTTCCCGAAAGACAATGAGCCTTTCTGATATAATCGAACCGCCAATTCTTTCAATAAATATGACTCTTGATCCTCTGGAGGAACTCGCAAAGAATCCAGTAGGTCATCTGGTATTTCTAACGTAAGATTTTTCATGACTTATGGCTCCACTTTTCGTTGATTGTTCCTTCAGTTTAAACGAAAAGATGATTCTTTCTTCGGTGCAGATATTCCTTCTGCACTTAATTTTTTGTGGTGCAGACATCCTGTCTGCGCTTTGCAGGCCAGAGGTTTGCATCACAATTGCTCACAGTTGGAATTTCGCTTAAAAACCTCGTAATGATAGAAGAATTAAATCAAATTTTTGAATTCCTCAACACTGATCCCCGTTCGTTGGATAATTGAACGTAATGTTCCTCTGTCTAAGGTTTTATGATCTGGGACAACAACTTGCATAAATGGTTTGTCTCGGCGAAGTACAATATGGCTGCCCTGTTGGCGTTTGATATAAAAACCAAGACTTTTTAGTGCTTTGACACATTCTCTTCCAGAGATGACAGGTAACTGACTCATACTGATACCAACATTGCATCAAAACGTTCTTCGGGAACCGTCAGATTATCGTCTTCTAATGCGGCGATATATGCTTGGATCGCCTCTTTGATGTTTTGGATTGCCTCTTCTCTTGTTTCACCTTGACTGATGCAGCCTGGAAGGCTGGGACATTCAGCGATCCAGTAACCATCTTCGCCTGGATGGATTAGTACTTGTCTCATAATTTTAACCTCTAAAAACCTGGCTTATTCCGCCATGTATTTATGTTTTTTTATCAATAGATGACTTAACTTTATTATATTTCAAAATCCCTCTGCATAACGGATCGCGGCCTGAATGTCATCAGGCGTAAGCCGGGGATAGGCATCCAGTAAATCCGCCTCAGTAGCTTTTTCGCTGAGTTTCCGCAAAATTAATTCCACTGGAATTCGCGTTCCTCGAATCACCGGTTTTCCCATCATTACTTTTGGATTGATCTCAATACGATCTGTAATAGTCATGGCATATCTCCAACGACACAAATCAAAATAACTTTCAATTAGATTTATATTTGTATATTATACCAGCGTTAATAAGATTCAGAATCGCGTTGTTGAGGATCCATTCCTTGGCCATGAACACTCATGGGCCGCAAGCCTTAAATATGAGTTCCCACCCGTTCCCAATTCTGCGTGACTGATTTTGAAGGAAAACCACCTTTATATTGTCCGCAAATAAAGTAATCATCAGTGATCCATTATCCCAACCTTCAAGGCTAAACGGCGGGTATTGAGCAAATATTGCAAGGAATTACCCGGAGCCGAGAGATTCCTGCAGAATTTCTTTCTGACCAGCGAAGGTATGAGCGTGCCCGATGTATTCCGGAACTATCTGATGGA
>CAZXSQ010000541.1:0-4030 GCA_964643335.1 uncultured bacterium | reverse complement strand
ATTTCGGCTGGGGGAGCGGATTGTAACCGAGGAATTCTATTATTTTTGGGTAGTAGCAAAAGGTGGGGTTGAAGTGATTTTTCTCCCAATTTACGATGGTTAAATGGTTAACACCGATGATTTTGGCTACATCTTTTTGAAGGTACCCCAAATCCAAGCGTTTTGTGCGGAGGTGGTCACCGATGGTTTTCAATTCGGTGGGGTAATCGGAACTCTTTGGTTTTTCTACACTTACGCTGTAACTGCAAAAAGGCAGCGCAACCGAAAAGAAGGAAAGACTCTCTATGAGCAACAGTGACGTTGCTTGGCTAGCAGCCATGCTGTAAATAATTATCCGTAGGAGAAAACGGTATGGTCCATGAAATCCAAGAACGATTATCCAAATTCAAAAAACTATTGACCCCGTTTCAGCAGTTTGCACGCAGTGAAAGTTTTAGCGGTGTCCTATTGATTGTTGCTGCTTTGGTTGCGTTTGTACTTTCGAATACTGCGCTTTCCGAATCCTATTTCGATCTTAAAAAACTGTATTTCGGGATCGAATTTGGGGATTGGAGTTTGAAAAAGCCATTGTTTCTATGGATCAACGACGGCCTGATGGCGGTCTTTTTCTTGATGGTAGGACTTGAAATCAAGCGGGAACTTTTGGTCGGTGAGCTGTCCCGTCCGCGGGATGCGGCGTTGTCGGTGTTTGCGGCAATCGGGGGCATGGTGGTTCCAGCCTTAATTTACGTCCTCTTTAATTTTAACTCGCCTGGGATCAGCGGTTGGGGGATACCGATGGCGACCGACATTGCCTTTGCCTTGGGTGTCATGGCGCTTCTCGGTTCACGGGTACCGCTGGCATTGAAGGTCTTTTTGACTGCGCTTGCCATAGTTGACGATTTAGGGGCGGTGTTGGTTATTGCCGTCTTTTATACGGAATCGTTGCAGTTTCACTACTTGATTTATTCCTTTTTGATATTATCCGGAGCTTGGATCTATGGAAAAAGCGGTGGGCACCGGCTATTTATCTTTCTCATTCTTGGACTTATCGCCTGGTATTGTATGTTGAAATCGGGAGTTCATGCGACGGTTGCTGGTGTTCTGCTTGCCTTCACAATTCCCATCAAACATGCAATCTCGTCTGGTGAATTGGAAGATCGGCTACGTGAAGTGATCCAAGGAGAATCATTCGAGGAGGAAGAAGTAAAAATAGAAGAATTGGAATCGATTCTCAAACAGGCTGAGAGTTTGTTGCACAGGCTGGAACATGCTCTTCAGCCGATTGTTGCCTATTTCATCATGCCAGTATTCGCGTTCTTCAATGCAGGCGTGCGTGTATCCGGTGAAAGCGCCACCTGGAGCCCTGTCATTTTTGGATGTTTCTTGGGTTTGTTGATCGGGAAACCGCTCGGTGTGTTTGCCTTTGCATGGGGTTCCAGCCGGTTGGGTTTCGCTTCACTTCCGGCGGGAATCAATTGGGCACAAATCTTTTCCGCCGGAATGCTGGCGGGAATCGGATTTACCATGTCGTTTTTCATCGCCGCACTGGCGTTTGGTGAAGGATCGATGCTCGATCAGTCGAAAATTGGGATTCTCTCAGCATCGATATTATCGGCGGTTGCGGGATTGATCACACTCTACTTTTCAACAAAAGATTCAAGTTCAACATGACCTATACCGGATAGAACACTTACCCTCTTGGCAAAGAGTTTTCAATTATATGAAAACAATTAAAGTGTTTTTTTACACTTGTATTGTTATCCCAAAATTGTTAAGATTACCAAAATTGAATCGAAAAATCGAGGAAAGGAATATTGAAAATGCCAAAGTTATGCCTTGCTTTTTTGGGAATGATTTTATTGGTGATTAGCGGAATTGCATTTGCTGACGACCCCTATCAAGTCGGGGAGAAATGGGTCTATCAGGGTGATGGATTTAAGCCATACAGTAACCGGGAAGCCATTAAAGGGGATAGCATTCAAGAAATCGTTGAAGTCAAAGAAATCGGCGGCGAAAAATATTGGTTATTGAAGCATTATGGGGAGGACAATCCCTCGGATTTCTCCCTTAATTACCTTGACATTAAAAAACAGGTGCACAAGATAGATTTGTCCCTGGGAGCGTGGTTGAACTATGAAAAAGCACTACCTTTTTATTATGCTCTGAAACCCGGCGAGAAACTCGACTATGAAACAAAAACGGATATTAATGGGGAACCGGGTAAAATGCGAGTTTCTATCCAACGTCTCGCTGATGAAACGGTGAAAGTACCGGCTGGTACGTTTGAAAATTGTATTCACCTGAAACGTAAAGTCAATTCAATGTTTGATATAGGATTAAAACATACCTGCACTATCGAGAGTTGGTATCACGATTCCGTGAATAACGAGGTAAAAAGCATCATGCAATTCGAAGACGGTACCGCCTTCGATTTTGAAACCATGGGCTTCGCAGAATACGAAGGATACAAATACACTTCTGAACTGAAATCCTATACATGCAAAAAACATAAATAACTGGCTAGCTTGGTCTGGGAAAGATCAATATCTCTGGTAATGTCTTCTCCCGCGTCAAACTTCCGGTCAAATGTCTTCGCTTTCATACAGCGCTACCTCCTCACACCTCGACCGTCGAACAGAAATAATTCGGATAGTTGTGTAACGCTAGGTAATCACGGCTGACCAGTGTTGATCTCCAATCTTTCTGATAACAAGGAATCTTGGCTCATCCAGAGTTTTCGCCGGAATTTCAAGCAAGTCCGGATCATTCCAATGATACTCTACTCGGCTGCATTCTTCTTGTTAGATTTCTTAGACTCACCTTACACCCACATCCGCTCTAACCCAGCGGCGCGACGGGTGCCGGCCAGTTGACCGCGGTGCATATACCAATGATCGGCGGCGTATTGTAGGCATAGGCGATAGTTACCAACAGCCTTTAGGCGTGTTTGCACTTGGCCTGTCAAGATCATCTTCAGTGAAAGAATCGAGAAGCGCCAACGTCGATTCACGCATCTGGCGGCACTTGGCAAGAACTTGGTCAAAGGGAGGGTAATGGCTAGGATCCCCGCTCGTATCAGCTCCGCCGAAAATCTCTTCCCAATCTGCCAATGAATTCGCATCTACCAGCATGAAACTGTGAATCACAAGTCCTTCGATGTAAGCCAAATGCCCAAGCACCCAGAGCGTGTGTCCATCCCCATTGGGAGTCGGAAACACCATGCAATGCTCCCGCATTTCTTCGACACCTTTGAAAACGTGATCTCTGCTTTTTTTCAAGTTATCTTGCAGGAGGTAGATGGATTCCATTTGGCTTATGTCACAAAGTATCGTAGAATGAGTCACGTTTTTCGACCCATCGAATTTTTCTCCAGAAAGTGATGGATCAAACAATGCGGCTGACCAGCAAAGGTACATAAAAATTGCCTCCGCCTCGACCGGTCATGGACATGACAGAGGCAATGCCAAGAACAACCATAGATGTCAGGATTATCCGTATAATATACGACGCATGTCGGTCAGAAGGTGATAACTCTGTTACTCTCAATCACCCATTCCGCTAGCTCCGGCATGGTGGCCTTTTCAGCCCCGTCGAAATAGGGGTAGTTCTTGTAGATTCCGCAACGTGCCATGCAGGTTCCGCAAACTTTCACAGGTACACCATTGGTAATAAGAGCCTTGAGCATCTGCGACAGGTCTTGGTCATAGCCTTCGGGCGGCTTGCAGACATCCCGTGCCAGGTCCACGGAATCGTTCATCAGAAAGAGTCTCACATCCTGTCCAGCTTCATGTAAATTGGCATCTAGACGGAGACCGTTCCATGTCACGTCAGTGGCGTCATACGGTTCACGGTTAAAGATGATCAATATATTCATGTCTTTCCTTTCTCTTGTTTACCCAACAAACTATTTAATGCTTTCCTGCATATTATTTTAATAGACAACATAGATTCATATTTTACAAATATTCTAGACTTTTTCATTAAAAATGCGCTTTGTAACAGTTTACTAATCTGAAGTGCGAGCGGGAGGGAAAGGAGGCAGTTGACC
>CAZXSQ010000540.1:0-4044 GCA_964643335.1 uncultured bacterium | reverse complement strand
GTCTGCTTCCCGGTAAACGGCCGGACGCAACAACAATCGGTCTGGCCTACGAATTCCAGATTATTCACTCGATTGAAACGACCACAACCGACTTTCCCATCGATATGATTGTTAGTGAGGAAAATGTATATCAGCCAAAAATTTCATCCCACTTTACCTCTTCCGAATCAAAAACGCGGGAATTAGCAGCAAATATGTACCACACCGAATTGAAAAACGAAGGAATAATTGCTCTTCATGGTGATTTAGGTACTGGTAAAACCGTTTTCGTTCAATCTCTGGCCGATGCACTGGGTACTCAAGAAGAAGTGTCCAGTCCCACATTCGTTTTTTGTCACGAGTACCACGGTTCCAAAACCTTGTACCATATTGATTGTTACCGCCTCGATTCTGTTTCCGGGATGGAGGAAAACTACTGGCTTGAATTGCTGGAAAGCACTGGCCTGATTGCCATCGAGTGGGCTGAACGCCTTGGCCCGCTTCTGCCCAAAAAGACAATTCACCTCTTTGGTGAAATTCTGGGCGGCAATGAACGTGAATGGAAACTCTTTACTCCATTACGCAGCCAGATTAATCTGCATAATCATTAGTCGTCAAACGGGAAAAAACATGTTGATTCTTGCCATCGATACCTCATCTCCCATCGGCTCTGTCGCCCTTTGGGACCAGAACGGTCTGATCGGTCTACTGACAGTTAGCGTCCAACTAACTCATAGTGAAGGTCTTATGCCCGCCATCGATGCTCTTTTCGAAAGAACAGGGACTAGTTCTGAGCAACTTACCGCCGTAGCCTGCACAAACGGACCAGGTTCTTATACCGGTATGAGAGTAGGAATCGCAACGGCTCAAGGATTTGCTTATGCGAACCAAATTCAATGTGTGGCAGTTTCTTCCCTTGATGTACTCGCTTGGATTTTCCCTCATTCCTCACAAATCGTCTGCCCCGTTCTCTCAGCCCGCAAAGGGTGGATATATACTCGGCTGTACCGCTGGAATGAAAACGATTTTACCCATCTTTCCAGTGAACTTTATGTCCAACCGGAAGAATTGGTCAAGGAAATTCACGAACCGGTTTTGTTATTTGGCCCTGGGTTGGATCCGTACCGTGATTTGTTGAAAGAAGCTTTGGATAACCTGTTCCTTGAATTACCTGGCAGTTTCGATATTCCCCGCGCCGATCTGCTGGCTGAATTAGCCGCGAGGAAAATCGCACAAGGAGATACGATCCCTCCCGAACAGTTGCTGCCACATTACTTAGGTCCTTCTCAGGCGGAAATCAATTGGAAAAAACGGCAAAATCATTCGAAAACTCCATCATGACCTTTCAAATTCGTCCTTTGAATATTACGGATATCCCGCAAATCCACAACATTGAGAGAAGATCATTCTCTGAACCGTGGACAAAGCCCATGTTTTATTCCGAATTGCAATCCCATGGCCATAATTATTCTCTTGTCATCGAAGAGAGTTCATCAAAAACAATCGTAGGATACTGCTTCTTTTGGATTTTCGAGGAAGACGAAGTTCACATCAACAACATCGCCATCCATCCTTCATATAGAAAACAAGGTCTCGGTTCCAAACTCATGCAGGAAGCCACCCGAATGGGTATAGAAAGAGGGGCGAAAAGCGTCACCTTGGAAGTCCGTGAATCCAACCAAGGCGCTCTGGAGTTTTATATGCGGCAAGGATTTCATTTCGTCGGCAAGCGTATCGGATATTACACCAATCCCAAAGAAGATGCACTTATTCTGCGGCGAAAAAACTAACCCTTCTTTCTCATTTGTATTTACTTAAGGACATTAGGCTTTCTTCAGCATCCCTTTTAGATTTTCATGTAACGAATACACTTTTTTATCGATTTCATCCGGTTGAGAGTAATCCTAATTCTCAAATTAATATTGCATAAGGTTCATGAACATGTATTTTGATGTCGTAAACGAATTAAACTCAATTCTAAAAGAAACCGCTGTGGAATTGACTCAGCAGGAAGTCCCTGGAATCAACGCCTGTGAATTCACACCAACGAAAGAAGCATCCCATGGCGACCTCACTACCAACGCGGCGATGATCTTAGCGAAGCCTTTAAAAAAAAATCCACGAGAAATTGCGGCAATATTTATTGAAAAACTTTCTGCAAATGCTTTGGTTCAGCAAGCGGCTGTTGCCGGACCTGGATTTATCAATATCCATTTGAAAGACCATGTTCTTATGGATAACCTTAAACAGATACTCGATAGACAAAATGAATATGGCCGCTCGGATAAATACGACGGCAAAAAAGCCTTGGTTGAATTTGTCAGCGCCAATCCCACCGGCCCACTGCATGTGGGGCACGTACGGGGAGCGGTCGTTGGGGATACCACTGCAGAACTATTAACCGCTATAGGATACGATGTCACCCGAGAATACTACTATAATGACGCAGGTGTGCAAATGCAGATGCTGGGCCGGTCGGTCCAGGCACGTTACAAACAACTGCATGGACTGGATGTTCCTTTACCCGGGAATGCTTACAAAGGGGATTATATCCGCTACATAGCGGCGGGGCTGAAAAACACCCGCGGTGATTCTCTGCTGAATGAAGACCATTGGATGCCCTTTACCGAATTTGCCGCTAATGTGCTTATGGATATCATCATGGACGATCTGCGGCATCTTCGCGTCCATTTCAATACCACTTTCAGCGAACGCTCTCTCCATGCTTCCGGCGCAGTCCAAAAAACCCTCGATCAGCTTGCAGAAAAAGGCGCCACGTATGAAAAGGAAGGAGCCGTGTGGCTGCGAACAACTGAATATGGGGATGAAAAAGACCGTGTACTCGTCAAAAGCGATGGCGAAGTGACCTACGTAACTCCGGATATAGCTTATCACTGCGATAAATATGAACGCGGATTTGACCTGTTGGTCAACGTGATGGGACACGACCACCACAGCCAGGTGGAGCGTGTAAAAACCGCCCTCGAGCTATTCAGCCAGGACCTTAATAAACTCAATTATCTCCTGAACCAGATGGTCAGCATTCAACGCGGCGGCGAAAAAATCAAATTGTCTACCCGCGAAGGACAATTCATGACCCTGATCGAAATGGTGAACGAACTTGGAGCCGATGTTACGCGCTATTTCTTCGCCCAGCGGAATTACAAATCACAAATGGTTTTCGATTGGGATCTGGCTAAAAAACAATCCATGGACAATCCCGTGTATTATCTTCAGTATGTTCACGCCCGCTCATGCAGCATGGAAGAAAAAGCCAGAGAACGCGGGATTGGCTCTTTACCCTCCATGGATTTTGACACATCTGTCCTGTCGGGTACACAAGAACGTCTATTATCGTTAAAATTATTCTATTATCCTCTTGTGGTCATGGATGCGGCGGAACGGTTCGATGCTCAATTAATACCAACATACCTTGAAGATTTGGCAAAAATGTTTCATACATATTATCAGGCACAACGCGTTCTCGACCAGAATGATATCTCAGGAAGCATCGCTCGCTTCCACCTCGTTCTTGCCATTCGCCAGGTCATGCGAAATGGTTTGGGCTTATTGAAAGTCAATGCCCCCGAGCGCATGTAGTTTTTCATACATTACAGTATTTAAGAAAAGAGGTTTCAATATGGTACGAATAGGAATTATCGGATGTGGCGGTATGGGAAATATGCACAGCCAGGCTTGTCTCGTTACCCCAATGGCCCAATTAACCGCCCTGGCTGACGAGCGTCTAGAAAAAGCACAGGAATTAGCCCAGAAAACCGACGCTCCCTGGCACGGAACTCCCGAAGAATTGGTCAAGCGCGACGATGTTGATGCAGTCATGATCTGCACCCCAACACTCACCCATCACCCTTTGGCCATGCTGGCAATGGAAAATGGAAAAAGCGTTTTTTAAGAGAGGCTAAATTAGCAGGAAATCTGGCTCATCCTAATATCGTCACTATATATGATGCAGGAGAAGAAGACGGACTTTTTTACATTGCCATGGAATATGTTGAAGGAAAAAGTCTGAGAGAGATGATCCGTTCTTCTAAGAAAATCAGCTTT
>CAZXSQ010000539.1:0-4048 GCA_964643335.1 uncultured bacterium | reverse complement strand
TTGAGTAGTAGCAAAATCCTTATGGCCGAGCCATTTTTGGATTTTGTACAGTGAAACTCCTGCAATAGCAAGTTGAGACGCAAAAGTATGGCGCAAGACATGCGGGGTGATCCATTCAAGCCCGGCTTTCTTTGTTACTGAATTGAATGATCTTTTGAAGTCATAACGGGTCCAATTTACTCGCTGATCTTCTGGGTAATCGGATTCAAGCAAGTATCCATTTTCTTTTTTGTGTGTTACAAGGATCGATTTTAATTTGTTGCTCAAAGGAATTGTTCGACATTGATTGCTTTTTGGAATAAATCTAAGATATTTATCTTGTTTGACGGTTATCAAATTGTTTTCAAAATTAAACCAATCCCACTGGGCATTAGCTATTTCCGAGTATCTGAATCCTGCATATATACCGAGAGAGAAAATGAACAGCACTTTAGGACCTGTTTTTTCTGCCTCTCGTTTTACTACTGAAATTAGATAATTAATTTGTTTATTATCGAGGTATTTTGGCGTATTTTGTGAATACTTGTATTGTTTAATTCCTTTAATCGGGTGGTTTTCTACGTAACCATTTTTTTGGGCATAAGTCATAATCGAAGAGAGGTGTCGATGATGAATATTAATTGAGATTTTTTTAAGGCCCCTTTTCAGTAGATAAATACGATAAGACTCAAAAACATGAGTAGTAATTTGATCAATTCGATTTATGTTATTTGATTTAAGCCACTCAACGAACTGTTTCCAAACCTGCTTATCATCACGGATGGAATTCGGGCGTTTGTATGTTTCAGCATAAGCAATGTATTTTTGGAAGAATTCATCAACGGAGACTTTGCTCGTAACAGGAACGCATCGCCCATTCATCAACTCATTCTGCTTTACAAAGGCCATCCGCTCAGCGTCATGTTTGTTTGCTGTATCGAGCGATCTCCTGATTCGCCTCCCATTGATACGGTAATACATCCAGTATGTTTTTTTCCTTTTGTAGATATGCACTTTAATCATGATAGAGCCTCCAGTATGGACAAATTGTGGACACCACACCTGGGAAACCGTCATTTTTGTGCGATTGATTTCAGTTAAAATTATACTGAATGATGGAAGGAATACAATAGCTAAGTTTAATTATATCAGTGCATTACGTTAATTCTAATTAAAATTCTGTAATTTGCAAAATAACTTCAACCCCATCTCCAAATCAGCAGGCTGGGGGTTCGAGTCCCTCCACGCCTGTTTAATATATTCTTTAAAAGCCCCATGAATGTCATTCCTGTCACATTGCCCCTTTAAGGAAATATTCCTATATATTTTGTATTCACTCCTTCCATAAATAATCTTCCTTTTTCCCCTCTGTATCTCTACACGCAAACAATAAATGAAATTGCTCCAGCTTAATCCATCAGGAGTTCCGGGTTTATCCCATCTTTCTTGCTATAAAGCTGTACCGTTCTTTATCATGATGTTTAATGGAAATTTATCCTGCTGGACAATCAAGTTATTCATCTATAAAGTATGTCCTCTGAAACATTGAATTAAGTTTTTATTCGATGGATACACTTTTTTTTGAGGAGAACTATGAGAATAACTCTTTTATTAACTCTCGCATTATTTGTGCCGGCGAATAGTTATGCGCAGTTAACGGAGGGACCAATAGGGATATTTGAGGGATATTACACAACCGGTAATCCTGAAGTCAGTGAGATTTCATACAACAATAACGACTACATAATCACCGAAGCCGGTGAAAACTTAGAGATGGCGGCTTTGTTGTTAACTGTGAGCGATTCATTTAGTCTCAAAGCCACAATAACAACTGAAGATATTGGTACACATATGAAAAAAGGAGCAGCGGGATTGGGTATATTGAGTGGTTTATCTTCTACTCCCGATACATTGTTTTACTTTTTTGAAGTATTCAGCGATGGGACAGTCAGAACTTCCTGGAAAAATTCTATTGGATATAGTTTCCACGGCTTTGAACTAAACGAAACGTTACCGGCGGACCGCCATAGAGGAGAATTGGAACTAGTTTGGGACAACAATTATGTAGAAGCGTATTATATCAATCAGGATCCCGGTGAAAGTATCTTGTTTGATCGGCGGAAAATCGGCTTTTCCGATACTGTCTACGCCGGTTTAAATGTAATGTCGTTGGAAGCAGGGAAATATACAAGAGGTTCCTTTACTGATGTGGACTTCACTTTAAATCCCGATTCAACCGCCATCGAAGATTGGCGAATCTACGAATCACTCCAATGATGAGTTTGTATTATTAGGCAAACATCTCTCGTCTTTTGCCCCCAAAGAACGCTTGACATGATATAACTTGGTTTGAGAAAATTGGTTAGCAAATAAGAAACAACGTCTAAAGTTTACATGGAACTTGGACAAACCTTATATGAAGGAAACGATCATGAAAAAACTATTTTTAAGCATTTTTGTCTTGTGTGCATCGAGTATTCTCGGTTTAGGCTCGGAAGTGACGAAACTGGTGTTGATCGATGCGGAATCGAACCAGCCGATTCGTACTCTCCACTCGGGGGATATCATCGATTTGTCGAAGACAGACCGCGGTATCAACATCCAAGCCGAAACGGCAGGTGATGTTGAGTGTGTTCGCTTCGCATTAGGTGATAATGCCAATACCCGCACAGAAAACGTCGCGCCGTACGCCTTGAGCGGCGATACCAACGGCAACTATTCCAATTGGATTCCGGAACCGGGTCAATACACCGTTACCGCAACTCCATATGCAGAAAAGAATGCGAAAGGCGAGGAGGGCAAGCCTTACAGCGTTACGTTTACCATAAAAGGTGAACCGAAATTCGCGATTGCCGGTCCCAAAGCTGTTCCAAGCCAATATCCGGATATCGCTTCCGAAGAGGAATTGGGCGATTTTCCGCCCGCCGCAGGTGGTGAAGCGGAAATCAGTGGTGAATTGAAGCGCTGGCATTGTGTCATCCTAACCTTTGACGGCCCCATGACCAGCGAGACTGATACCCCCAATCCATTCCTCCATTACCGGCTGAATGTAACCTTTACACAAGATGATTTGTCATTAACAGTGCCTGGTTATTATGCCGGAGATGGCAAAGGCGGTCCAAAGGGGAACAAATGGCGGGTGTGTTTCTCACCACCCGAGACTGGCCCATGGAACTACAAAGCCTCTTTTCGCGGTGGATATTATGTCAATACCAGTTTGGAACCGGAGGCAGGAATTCCGGCAGCCTTCGACGGCGCACATGGACATTTTACTGTATCCGAATCGGATAAATCTAAACCGGATTTTCGAGCGCCGGAAAACGGCCTGCTGATCAACCGGGGCCACCATTACTTATCCTTCGGTGGCAGTGGCCGCTTTTGGATCAAAGGGGGACCGGATATACCCGAAAATTTCATGGGATATGACGGATTTGAAAACACCCCCAATCCTCATCATTCATATGCCCCTCATGTAAAAGACTGGAAATCCGGTGATCCCGATTGGGGCAATGGAAAAGGGAAACCGATTATCGGCGCGCTGAATTACATCGCGCAAAAAGGTGGGAATTGCCTGTATTTTCTGCCAATGAACATCGGTGGGGACGGCAAAGACACCTTCCCGACGATTGGTCCATATGAAAAAACCCGCTATGACAATTCGAAATTGCAGCAGTGGGAAATCGTTTTCACCCACGCCCAATCTCAGGGAATTTTCCTTCATTTTCAATTGGCAGAAACAGAAGAGGGCAACGAGAAATATCATGATAATGGAACACTTGGGCATGAGCGCAAACTGTTCTATCGTGAATTGGCCGCACGCTTCGGCCACCATAACGGAATCGAATTCAATATCGGTGAGGAAAATGATTACGGCACCGAACGCCGCGTTCGGTTCGCCCGCTACATCAAAGCCGTTGATCCCTATGATCATCCGGTGGTGGTACATACACACAGTGGCAAGGCCGAAGAAACCTATGATCCGTTATTGGACAAACTCCGCGACGGGGAGCCTATCGGGATTGATATGACCTCTTTCCAAGGTAGTAGAAACGGGATGGCGATGGCGAAA
>CAZXSQ010000538.1:0-4048 GCA_964643335.1 uncultured bacterium | reverse complement strand
ATAGTAGCGTTGAATGACATCTTCATTCCACATCAAACTGGCATTGGTAAATTCCCCAGGAATATAAGGACTCGGATTCAGACTGAAAACAGCCCCGTTTGCCCACGGTTCATTTCTGAAAAGCATTTGATAGCGCCCATTCTCATCGAACGAACCGGACGCCAACAGAGAGCGTGCTCGTTTCGAACCACGGTCATCCGGTGATGCATCCGCCATATTCTTCACTTGATTCATCGCTGCCTCATACGTGCGGGGTACATCTTCATCCATATCCATCCACCAGGTCGATGGCTCCGAATAACGAAAACTCAAAACACCGGCCTCATCATCAAACGCAACGTTATTCGTCCCTTCGTGATATCTGAAACCAAAATCTTCCCATCCCTGAACCGTGCTAACATCGGTGAAAGGCATCCAAATACCTTGTTCCGGACTCTTGACTTCGAAATAAGTGGGGAATATTTGGTAATAACGTTCAGCGGCAGATCGAAATCCCCATTCAGGGTCGACAGAATAAAGAACAAAATGAAAAGGCGCTTTGGATGGAAAATTATCCGTCGATGGATGTAGCCCGAAGTCCATCGAGAGGTATAACATTTTCGTCCCCGCACTGTAACCCAATCGCCACTGGCAAGGTGTCCCGAGATCGATGCCCGATGCAAGCCCGAAACGGTTTGTATGCACAGAGGCAAACGGATAACGGGATAACTGGCCATTGGTTCCCGTCCCGGTTTCCACCCATAAGTGATAATCTTCGAAAACATCGATTTCCCGTGACTGGCGTAAATGATCTCCCCAAACACCCCCCAACACATCGGCTGGAATAACAAACAACAGATTCATAGCTCGTGGAGTATTGGTCAAATCAGATAACTCACCGGAAAAATGAATGCCGTGTTTGCTGACTTCGATATTGAAATTCAGTTCACAATCAAGCGGCTCACATCGTCCATTTTCAAATCCATAATAATCGGTACTTTCCGAAACGTCTCGAACAGAGAATCCGCTAACTGAATTACTTATATCCAAATCCACCCCGTTTATTATTAATGAAGCCAATGTGCCATTATTTGGATCAATTTCCATTTCCAATCCCTGAGAAGAAAAAACCTGTGTTGATGTATCTGGAGTGATTTCCCTGGCGGGCTGAACAGCCAAACCGTCTAACCGGCTCATCCCTTCGGGAGAAGATGCTTCTTGGATGGTAACATCATCAAACCATACTTTTCCTTGCCTGTTTCGAAATATGGCATAACAGGATATCGATCGAATCGGTTTCTCAGGAAAAACAAATACGGTTTTTTCCTCCCAGTCATGAGTTCCAGCACTAAAAGAAACTTGATGTCCCCAAGACGGCGTACCATCCATATGGATGATGTCGGCATACAGAGAATAATCACTGTTTTGCCCACCGGAAACATTTTCCGCTTTACTCCAGCCAGACATTTTTACCGGCTCAGGCTGCTCTTGCCGAAGAGTAAAATTCCAGGACAAGCCGTATGAACCTGTACCGTCCGTGTTTTCACAATACGCACATGTAGAACCGTTCCTACCTTCATCTTCACGCACTTGATAACCTCGGTGGTATGGATTAATACCTGGAAATCGCCCATTCCGCACGGTCTCAAGATTTTCGTTGCTGTTGAGCTGCTGATAAGGCATGTTATCGTAATCAACAACACGAATCACCGGTTCAGTTTGAGCCGATCCAACGTTCACACTTCCAATGATCAGAATCGAAAAAATCAGAAGAAAGTTCAAATAATTCTGTTTCATATCCATTTCTCTTCCTTTTTATAAATCTGCTTCCATACTACATTCCTTTATAATGAGCTGACATGGAATTGAATACAAGATTTAAAGGACGTAACGCCATCATCCTGCCGGCTTTATTGGCATACCACACTACTACTGCCTATTTATATACTCTTGAATAAATATGTTATAATGATATACAGATGTCTCTATACAAAAAAAAATCGGATATAAGCCTATGCAAACCAGTCGAACCATCCATAATATCGATTCAGAAACAATGAGATATTTGCAAGCGGAAGCCAAAAAAAAAAGGGGGATTAGCATCGACACATTGATCCTTCAATTGATCCAAGAAAGTATCCACATAAACCAAAAATTAGGAAAAAATCATATCTATCATGATTTAGATGCTTTGGCAGGAACATGGAATGAAAAAGAAGCGAAAAAATTTGCAGAAACCATCGAAGATATGACAGAAAAACACGAACAAGCCAAACGAGGCGAGGGACGCCCTCGGCGTGAAATTCAAAAGGACGGGAGAAACCAATGATAACACGACGCTCATTCTGCCAATCACTGTTGTTGGCCTCATGCTCTCTCAGCATGAAAGCCCATACTTTTGCATCCACGCACAAAAAGCCGAATATCATTTTCATCATGGCAGATGACTTGGGTTACGGCCACCTCGGCTGCTACGGACAAGAGAAAATTCGTACGCCGAATTTAGACCAAATGGCGCAGGAGGGAATGCGCTTCACCCAATGCTATGCAGGCGCTCCCGTATGCGCACCAAGCCGAAGCACATTGATGACAGGTCTGCACGGTGGTCATACCCCGGTTCGAGGCAATTCCGGCGGGATCCCCTTGAAACCCGAAGACCTGACTGTTGCTGAAATACTCCAAAAAGCAGGCTACAAAACCGCTCTCTTCGGTAAATGGGGATTGGGAGAATATGGAACCAAAGGAATCCCCAGCAAACAAGGATTTGATGAATACTTCGGATGGCTGCATCAGATACACGCCCATTTTTACTACCCGGAATATCTTTGGCATAATGATAAAAAGTACATGCTGGAAGGTAACGACGGTCAGAGCGGACAATACGCTCATGACGTGATTATGGAGAAAGCACTTGAATTCATTAGAAAACAAGCGCAAGACAATACGCAGCCGTTTTTCCTATACCTTCCACTCGCCATTCCACATTATGAATTGCTGGTTCCTGAAGAATCCTTGAACGAATACAAAGGCAAGTTTCCTGAAACACCTTATGAAGGACGCGGCAGAGGCGTGGGGTACCCAAAAGATTATGCGGCCCAGGAAACTCCCAAAGCGGCTATCGCCGCCATGATCACCCACATGGACAAAAACATCGGACGCCTGATGGCTCTCCTGCAAACACTCGGTTTGGATGAAGACACAATCGTCTTTTTCACCTCAGATAACGGACCGTCTTACGGTCCCGGTGCTCCGGAATTTTTCAATGCAAGCGGAGGCTTGCGCGGAGTTAAAGCCTCATTGTATGAAGGAGGAATCCGTGTACCAATGATAACCCGATGGCCAGGCAAAATTCAATCTGAGTCGATATGCGAACAAAGTTGTTATTTCCCTGATGTCCTGCCTACTCTTGCTGATCTGGCAGGCATTGAACCCCCTCCTGATATCGACGGCATTACCATTTTACCTTCGTTGCTTTCCAGCATTTCTGTAGATAAACAGAAAGAACATGATTATTTATATTGGGAAACTTCAGATACCCGGGCTATACGGATGGGACAATGGAAAGCCATTCAATTTTTGAACGATCAAGGCAAAGAACAAACAATAGAGCTATTCAATCTCCAAAAAGATCCTTCAGAACAAAATGATCTCTCCAGCCAATATCCGGATATTATTACAAAAGCCAGAAGTTTAATTAACAAAGCCCATAAACCAGAAAGACCACAAATAGAACCTAAAAAACCTGCCAGAAGACAATACCAATAAATCAAGTAGGGTGAAATAGATGGTTAGCGGATAGAAAACCAACAACCTTCCCCAATCTATAATCCAACCTTAACCACTCAACCAACCAATGCCCCCCAATCCAAAGCATAACTCACCACCAACTCAACACTTTAACCTTCCAACCCGCCAAAACTCCCCTGTTTGAATCAGGTAGGGGCGGTTCGGGAACCGCCCACCGGATGACGATTTTCACGGGGCGATTCCCGAATCCCCCCTACAGACTGTTGCCGGGTGGATCACGGCCGGGTAAAGCGGGTGCCAAGGGCAAGCGAAGCAGCCCTTG
>CAZXSQ010000537.1:2662-4049 GCA_964643335.1 uncultured bacterium | reverse complement strand
CGAGTACTACAGTCGGGGGAATTTTTTCATCTTCTTCCATTTTTTTGATAGCCTGATCCACCATGCCCGCCAGATGTTTTTCAACCGCTGTAACTTGATTACAATCCTGATATTGATTAAGTTCCTCCGCCAACTCATCAAACGGCTTCAAATACTCAGCATGTTTTGATTCTTCTACTTTATTATTAAATAAGCACTCCACAATCACTTGCCGTTTTTGTTCAAGTATTTTTTTTGTGTCAGAAATTTGATTCTCAAGTTTGTTGTGATATTCCTGGGAAACGGAATCCACCAGGGACGGCAAATCCTTAATGCGGCCATAGGGATTTTTGGATTCAAGAATGGATTCTATTTCATCCAATTTCGATTTGGAGTCATCACTCAAGTAAAGCCGGTTGCGTTCGAATCGTCCCAAGCGGTTGGAAGCGTCATCGAAAATTTCCACCATGTTTATGAAGAAGCCTTTCACCGCATCCAAATTTTCATGCAGGTCAAGCAGATCATTTTTACGTGAATCAATGGCTTCGAAATATGGTTTTATTTCTTGAACATCCTGAATCTTTTTTAAGAGTGAAATGAATTGCTCAACAGTCTCTTGACCAGGATAATCACGCTTTTGGTAATATACGGTTAGTTTTTGCGCTTCGTTGAGTTGCTCATCCAGCAAGGAGCGGATCTTATCCAACAATTCATCTTCGTCATTAGGATAATTGGAATGCCCAGTTAATTCTTTAACCGTCTTTTTTACTTTTTCCGTGAGGATCGTACCTGGACCTTCTCTAAGCGAGAGAACCAACTTTTCTGCATGTGGTGTTTTAACCAGATAATCATGAAGTATTTTATCTCTTCGATGTACTGCCTCGCCACCGCATCGGGGAGTGACTTTCTTCATCACGATCATACGGGCAACCAGTCCGGCTACATCCATTTCACTCCAGCCATAGGGAGCACGGGTATACTTGTTTTGCAGTGACTTGAGCGTGACTTTGTGGTTCATCCGGACTTCTGTATCAATATGCCGGTCAACTTCATCCAAAGCCAATCGATTGGTTCCCACTTCGAAGAAGGCATTTTCCTCAATATCATTGGCATGAAGAATACGTAATACTTCATCTGGGCTATGAATAGGTTGCGTTATATAGTTGTAGCAGTTATAAATGTTTTCGACTAAACTCCAAATCGCAACCTCCATCACGTCTTTACCAGTCATGGCCGCACAGGGAATAACGTTACCGCCGGAAAAGAGTTCCGCCGCTTTCAACGCATCTTCCAACTCATCCAAAATACGCTTCTTTGCCTGATCCGCTTCATAATGCTTATCGCTTAATATCTTCTGCAACGATTCAGGATTGCTCATGGAGCTTTTTTTACGGAGATACTTCTCCGT
>CAZXSQ010000537.1:0-2652 GCA_964643335.1 uncultured bacterium | reverse complement strand
ACAGTAAGAATTTCATCCAGATATTTTTCACTTGCCGGTAGCCGTAGGACCACACAATCGCTATATTCAATAGTCTTCGCCATGAGTACTTGCCGGTCCAGATTATGCCACTCATGCAGGGGGGTCAGGATCCAGCAAGTAATCTCATTGCTCTGCTGACCCCGAAATCGATTGTCTACTTTTTTGTTGAAACCAAATACCCGGTTTTTCGTGTATTTAAACTTGTTATCCTTATAAATTTCATCAAAAACGATATCCGAGATGTAATCGATAATCTCTGATTCATCCACCTCCACCTGCTTGATCTCTTTACTGACATCCTGCTCTTCATGTGTCAAGAAGGAGTACTCATCACCGTTCTGCCCGATCAGTGTTTCTTTTTTTAACCGTTGCAGTGAATCGGTAATCCGCTTACGGAGCTCGATCTTGTCCGTATCGACATGATTGAGGGAAAGAGTCGCCAAATTTTCAATAGTGGAAGGAATCTCTTTCACGTACTTGATCATAAAAAGAATTTTCAATAAATCGATGTCGTCTTTTTGTAGATTTTTATTATCGTTGGCCTGCAATATAACACGCCGGATGTTGGAATCAAGAAATTCTTCCAAAGCGTCAAAGAACACAGACAAAGGAACCAAAGCTCCCAATTCATTCGTTTGAATAGCTACAGCAGCTTCTTGAAAAGCACTGAGCATAGAACGTTCTCCCTCTGACAAATGCTTTCCAGTTGCCCCCATGCGCCGAATTTGCTCGAAAACCTTTTGCATCAAGTTGAATTGATAAGGAACGAAAGGATAAAGATCGTTAAACTCCCCCTGAGCAGTAAAGGATTTCATCTCTGCCGTGTTGGAAGAGAAGGAAATCAAATTTTTTATAATCGCATTTTTTTCTCCATAGTAGGCTTTCAATGTATCTTCAGCCACCGTGGTCTTTTTAAGAAGCCGCTCCCTGATAACCTCATCCGTATTGGCGGATGAAAGATTCAAGTGCGTAGCAAACCTTCCTTTAATCTTGGAGAAGTCGTTGCCTTTAACCCTGGTCAAGGAATCAATGGCTTCCTGCGAAGTAACCACAATCCACGCTCGCCCGTGAAGCTGTTTGCCCAGGTCTTCGGTTACAGTTTGCAGGTTTAACATTAAATCGGTATTGTCACCGATGTATTGACCCACTTCATCCACAAAAAAAAGAATTTTGTGATTGGGACCTTGAGATTCGCAATACTCCTTAACGTTCTTGCAGAATTTTTCGATGCTTAGATAATAATACTTTTCACCTTCGTCAAACCACTTGCTTGCCGACTCCTTTGACATACCGGTGGCTTTGGAAAGAGCGGCAAGGATGTTGTCCCGATCATAATAAAAAATATCCCGCCCCTCTTCCCAGGATTGTTCCGCAAGATCGGCATAGGCTTTTTTGAAGGCATCATATGTGCCTTCTTTCAACATCGTGCGTTCCATTTCCGCCAACCAGGGTATCTCTCCGCTAAAGCCCTGAAGTTCGTTGAACACTTTATTGAAGACCTCAACAATAGCGTCCTTTTTGGATTTGCTGTCAGACGACGCTTTGGAATCTATATTGAAGACAACGACTTCCAAATTTCCCTTCTGAGCAGCACGATTCATATCGCCATAAAGCATAGGATCAGTGATTTTCTCTTTGAAATACTCCAATGCCGCTGTATCTTTCACCGTCCGGTTTTCAAGCAGGTAGGCGAGGATTTTCAAAAAATGTGATTTACCCGAACCAAAGAATCCTGAAATCCATACACCCATCTTATCAGTGGGAGCATCGAGCGATTTGGAAAACGCATTATAAAAATCATGAAAATGGCGATTGAGTTCCCGTGTAACGACGAACTCGGCAAGCTCTTGTTGAATTTCATCTTCTTGTTCTTGACCAATCGTGATGACACCCTTGATATTGCGGTCAATGGGTTTGGTGAACATATCGAAGATTTTCATGGTGTAATTCTCCATTATTCAATTAACTTAAATGCCCGATAGTAATTATCGTCTTTAAACATGCCGAATAATTTCAGTTCCCTCTGGTCATACTCGCCCGGAAAGAACATGAGCAACGGCTGTTTTTGTATAACACTGTGCAGATTGTTCAAAACCGTGTGAGATCGTAAAAGTGGATACGACTTCCCCACGCCGGTAAGAAATACTAACTGGATATCATCTGTAATCTGCTCGGCAATGACTTCAATAAAGGTTTTGGGTTTCAGGATAGGTTTCAGCCGCTTGATTATTTCCTCGAATCCCACTTTCTTTTCATCCTGTTCAACTTTCCCAATAATTTTTTTATTTTCCAGAATCTCCAAAATAACCGAATATAAATCTATTTCGAGTGTATTGATATTGACGGAGGGACTGTTCAGTTTATTAAGCAGATAATGAATGTGATCCCGAACCCGAAGCTCATCTTTCGGATTGTAATCAAATATATAAAACCCAATCTCATTTCCCAGGCCCCTATTCGCCAAAAAAGCTGGGTCTGTAATTTTGGGATAAATCTTGTCTAACTTTTCTTCAATTTTCATCTGGTGTCTCTCAGCCTGTAATACAATCGATAAATTCCCGTGGAAACGAAAGCGCCAATTTTTGTTTGAATTCATTTATTTCCATAAATTATTTTTCGGAAGCGGTTTTC
>CAZXSQ010000536.1:0-4069 GCA_964643335.1 uncultured bacterium | reverse complement strand
TACATGGTCACGGGCAGGTGATTATATTTCTTCCTCCACGATTTATGACCGGTTGCATGAAAATCCCAACATTAACGAACAATCCAAACCGCAGCTGATTGTTTGGAAAATTCAAAGTTTGAAAAGATTGTTTACAGAAGACGATGACGAAGAATTCACCCCCGAAGAAATTAATCTTCTGGTTCATGAAAATAAAAGGTTAATCGATGATTTCCCCAAAACGGAACAAGCCATCAACGCCCATGTTGAAATTGCTCAACTTATTCAAGACGCTTCACCTGAAGAATCGGAAGAATACTTACAGCAGGCTGTCCAGAAATATCAAAAATTCATCGACGAACCTCTGACCCCAAGAAGACCCATGTTCGCTTATTTACAAATTGCGGACGCCTACATTCGTTTGGACAAATACGAACAAGCCAAACAAACGCTCCAGAAGCTTCAACAGGCTTATTCCAACGACCAGGAAGCGATGCGAAGAGCAGCCGGAATGCTACAATATATAAGACAGAAGGAGATGCAAAAAGCAAAACAACTTGAAGCGGCAAAATCAGAAAAAACACCGGCTCCAACTGAAGGTCAATGAAAAAAGTTTTCTTGTTTAATCCTCCGTCCGGACTCTACCGGCGGGATAACCGTTGCCAAAATAAAGTAGAAGACCAAACGGTCAATGTTATTTTCCCCCCGATGGAACTCCTTTATTGTGCCGCCATTCTCGAAAAAGAAGGGCATCAGGTGTGGGTAAAGGATTATCCTGCAGCTAACGGCGATTGGGATAATTTTATTCAGGATTTAAAACAAATACTCCCTGATTTTACTCTTTTAACCACCTCAGTGGCAACGTTGGAAACCGACCTTATCGCAGCCGAAATCATAAAAGAACACCTGCCGGAAACCTGTACAGCGGCAAAAGGTGAACCTCTCCATCATATGGATCAGGAAATCATCAAGGCCAATCCTCATCTGGATATCATTTTGCGCGGAGAGGTGGAAAGCTACATCCATGACTGGGTGGCTGGAGAAACATGGCCTCAATTGCCAGATGTCACGTTTATGCAAAACAGTCAGGTAATACGCACATCAGAAAACCGTACTTTAACCGATCTCGACTCGCTGCCTTTTCCCGCACGCCATTTAATTGATAACACGCTATACCGCAGCCCGGAAACTCAAAATCCAATCACGACCATAGTCACTTCAGTGGGCTGTCCTCATAAATGCATTTTTTGTTCCGTTCCCATATTGACCGGCACCACAGTCCGTTTTCGCAGTCCGGGGAACGTAGTCGCCGAGTTGGAAGACTGTGTCCACCGCTATGGTATTCATGAATTCCTGTTTCATGCGGATACATTTACATTAAAAAAACCATGGGTTATTGAATTATGCCAACGAATCGTTGATAAAAAGCTTGATATACGTTGGGGCTGCAACAGCCGAGTGGATACCATCGATGAGGAACGGCTGCAATGGATGAAAAAAGCGGGATGCTGGGTCATCGGATTTGGTGTTGAAAGCGGGAGCGATATAAATCTTGAACGCATGAAAAAAAGAGCCACAGCGGCCCAGGCTAAAGAAGCGGTGCAGTTATGCCGTAAAAATGAGATTCGATCCCACGCTTTCTTCGTTTTCGGTTTTCCATGGGATACGGAAGAATCCATACTCGAACTGATCGGGTTCGCCAAAGAACTCGATCCCGATTTCTTCGACTTTAACCTGGCCTTTCCCATTCCGGGAACCGAACTGGATACAATGGTAACCGAACAAAACCTGGTTTCCAAG
Organism: uncultured bacterium; assembly: GCA_964643335.1. Taxonomy (GTDB): domain Bacteria; phylum Hinthialibacterota; class Hinthialibacteria; order Hinthialibacterales; family Hinthialibacteraceae; genus CAZXSQ01. Next base: position 2,290 of record CAZXSQ010000536.1, on the reverse strand, counting down.
GAAAAACTACATAATGGAGGCTATGCTGTTGGTGCGGTTTCTACCAACACTCTTTCTGCCGGCGAGCTGGAAAAATGGCGTAAAAAAGCATTGTGGACAATGTATTTACGGCCTCATTATGTATTCAGAACGCTGCGCAATGCCGGTTCTTTTTCTGTCACCATGAATTACATCCGCGCCGCTCTGACCCGCGCGCGTAATTTAATCTTTTCAGGAAAAAACAATAAGTTTAATCTACTTAAAAAAATTAGCGGTTCATCCACCACATAAAGGCCTAACTCGCGGGTGCAGTAAAATTGTAACACGACCGCCCTGGCAGTACATTAAAGCCGGTAGAATGCCATTGTAACGCCGCCGTCCCGGCGGCATCTCAATAAGCCGGCAGGATGCCGGCGACACAGAGGGTAATAGTCCATGTCTTCCGTTCAATTAAAACTAGCAATAAATGAGAATCAAACGGGACTTAAAGAAGAAATTCCCCCGACTTTATGTGACGGTTTTGAAAAGATACCGGACAGTGCTTCCCTTCCAGTCAATGAGATACGCTTTTCATCGATGCAGGACATTCTTCCCTATCTCACTAGCAATGAATCGATCAACGCTCAAAAAGTCCTGCTTGATCTTCGTGGATTTCAAGATGATTTCCCCCGGCTGCTAATCTATCTGGCTCCAATTCTGTATCGTTGGAACGGTAATGAATTGTGTGTCATACTCCCTGAAAAGCATCATTTCAATCAAATACTTCCCGCTATAGCCGATCTCTTGAGATCGCTCGAACTCCGATCGAAAGGCATCCGTTTAATCTCCTGCCCTACCTGTGCACGCTGCCGAACCGATTTTCCGGAAATGGTACGCTCCATCGAAGAAAACCTTAAACAGATGGACAAGCCCTTGGATGTAGCCGTGATGGGTTGCGAAGTAAATGGCCCCGGTGAGGCTCGGGCCGCTGATGTGGGCATCGCTTTCGGAGACCAAAAGGGGATGCTTTTCAAAAACGGTGAGAAAGTTCGAGTGGTTTCAATTGAAGAAGCAGCCGATGTCCTGCTTCAAGAATTGGAAAAAATGTAACCTACTCCTCTTCTTCATTCAATTTCACGCCAACATCCTGACCAGCTGAAAACTCGACCATATTTCCGTCAGGATCGCGCACCATGCACAAATACCCCGCTACCGGCCCCAGACATTCCGGTCCTAAGGCCAAAATACCATCTTGTTTAGCAATCTCAGCGATTTCGTCTACCCGCTCCCTGGTTTGCAAATCCAGCCCAAGATGATCGTAGCTTGGTTTGTCTGAGTTTTCATAAGGCAATTCGAGAAGTACAATCACAAAGGTTTGTTTTACTTGCGAGTTACCTAGCCAGGCAACCCGGGTGGTATGCTCTTTTCTAGAGGCAACAACGTCTAAACCGACATATTTTTTGTAAAATGCGGCAGAAGCCTCAATATTCTTCACCCGTAATGCAATATGTGTCATGTAGGGGGTGATATCCATAAAAAAACCTCCAGCTGAATTAAACCCATCAGTTTTATTTAATGAATTTACCTTAAACACAAGGATTGTAAATCCAAGTATACTCCATCTCATTAGCGGTGGTAACTATTCTGGTAAGTTCCAATCTTTTTCCAGTTGAAAATAAACCGATTTGGGCATTTGAACCAATAATGGATTTTTTTGGGGATCAAGCCATTCAAGCAAAGAAGCAATATCTTCTTCCTTCATCGCCGTGCATCCAGCGGTTGGGATACCTTCTCCTTCCCAAATGTGGATAAATACACAAGAGCCACAGCCCGGCCTGATAGGTTCATTGTTTAGTTCGACTACAATGCCCCAGCAATACGGTTCTCCGATTTCCAGCATATTCTCGGCTGATTGCCAATCTTTATTACCAATCCGGTCTTTCTGAATAATCTGGTTGTAATACATCGATTCAGGGTCATCCACGCAAATACTGTTTTGATCGATTTGATAATAAGGCAGTTTAATCTTGTGCCTTTCATTCAATGGAGCAACACCGAAAGCTCGGCAAAGGCGATAAATTCCAACAGGCGACCGCCCATCCCCTTCTTTTTTGACCGGATGATTTTGGCTCACCTTGTCATGCAATCCCCTGCCCCACCCCATTCCTCTACGTCCAACCACAATCCCGATTCTTGGTTCAAGACAAGTCCATATTCCATTTGCTTGTTTTTCAAAACGTCTCAATGTTCCTGAAATCGATTCCCAAGACGGTGTAGTAAGAAAGTGTGGAAAAATAACTTAAACAAGTTATATTACAGTGAAGGTAATATT
>CAZXSQ010000535.1:1840-4084 GCA_964643335.1 uncultured bacterium | reverse complement strand
GCATCGTTCGGTTTTTGGTTTGTGGCATGTGAACCAAATGAACCTATGAAGAATTTTCCACATGATCACCATATCGAATTCGAATTGACTTGTGATACATGTCACGAATTGGAAGAAGACCATGTGACCATGCCTGAATTAATATCATGCACCACATGCCATGATCTCACCAATGAGGAAGTTTTCGGGAGATGCCAACCTTGTCACGAGAAAAATAACATTAATCTCACGGAAATGGATGAAGAAAGCATTGTTAACCACAAAGAATTGATTGACAGATTTCTCCCTGAGAATTTCAAAGAAGTCAAATACCAGCACAGTAGATTTTTAGATGCGGATTCAGACTGCCTGGCCTGCCATAGCAATATTCCTAAGTCACGGGGAACATCGGTTGACAATCTGCCAACAATGGAAACCGCCATGGCTTTTCAAGAGAAGATGGGGTATTCAAACGAATGCGAAGTGTGCCATCTTGAATTGAACGAATTCACTCAACCTAGGAGTCACGATACCCGCTGGGGTGAAACGCATGGCCGTTTGTTGGAATTTGAAGATAAGGATACATGTTTACTCTGCCATGAAGAAGAGACTTGCACTACATGTCATACATTGAATAAACCCAAAAACCATACCAATCTCTTTCGCCGGAGAACACATGGTATTCAAGCGTCATTTGATCGTGGCCAATGTATGGTATGCCATCGCAGCGATGAATGTGTGGCCTGTCACCGGGCTACCTCGGATCCTATTCCAGCGGCTCCCTACCATAATCCCAACGCACCTTGTATCTCGTGCCATGCACCGCAAGGCAATAACCGGCCAGCAAACCGTTTCTTAAAACCCATGCCCCACCGTATGCTTATGGGTGAATCACCACAAAAATGCCTCCAATGCCACATGTTTTAGTGTTCTTACTCCCAACTTTGTAACGCCGCCGTCTCGGCGGCTTAAATAGCTGAGGATGCCCACCGTTTTTCCACTGGCTTGCATTCAATAGTTAGCTAAACTAAAATATAGCTATAAAAGGGGAGGGGGAAATGGAACATATTGCTAATCCTGAATTCCGCCAAATGCTGGCCGAACGTATCCGTGCGCTCGCTGATCCGACACGGATTCATCTGCTTCATTTTCTGATGCAAAAAGAATATTGCGTCCATGAATTGGCTCAGCTTGTTGAAAAAAGCCAGGCCACGGTTTCAAAGCACCTGGCTATTTTGACACGGCATGGATTTATTACCAAACAGAAACATGGAGTACAGACGTTTTATCGAGTTGAAAATGAAAGTTTAAAATTTTTCTGCCAATACATGTGTGACTCCATGAAGGAACACATCCAGCATATCGTTTCATTCAGCAGCAGTGATAATTACTTATCTTGATACCCTCTTTTAAGTAATCACGTAATCGTCGGCAATCACAACCGTAGCAATCATATATACGACGGGTAATCCGCCGCGGCGCACACAGGATTGCCCCTACCAATGTAGGGGTAGACCTTTGTGTCTACCCCCTTTGTGTCTACCCCCTTTGGATATCCCCACCTTTATACCTCCTCAGCCTTGGGCAATCACACAGGATTGCCCCTACATTATAAAAGGAGTAATAAAAAATTTGAAATTTATACAATAAAATTATATACTTATTCGTTTCTATGGTTAAATCTTATTGCACTATGGGGAGGATAACATCATGTTGGGATATAAGAGTGGAATCGCGTTAAGCTTTTTCACATTTTTCTTTTTCATCGCTCTTCTGTGCTTGATCATTATAACTCACACCATGCCGGTATCATCGAGTCCGGTTCAGGTCAGTCCATCGGATTTAAATATCGATGAATTGACAACATCGCCTACCGATAATCTTCATGTGTATGACAACTCACACAGCGTTGCGAATTTTTTAGAAGCCACTGAAACATATGGGGCAAAAATTGTGAATCTTCCTGATGGAGCTCCCTATCATGGAACGTATTTCGTTTACTGGCTCCCGCCTCACTTTGAAATGCAATCCGAAAAGCGTGTCATGGTCATGCTGCATGGTACAGGAGGAGACGCTTATCAACGGATACTGATCATGAACGATATCGCCACCGAAAAACGATTTGGTATTGTCTCTATTCAATGGGGATTGCCAAATAGTGAAGGGTATTTGGACTATCTGCCTTTTACCGATACTTATGAAATCAGTAAGGTGGCGCTTGATTATATGGAACTCCATTATGGGATAGATAAAAATCTTTGCGCC
>CAZXSQ010000535.1:0-1830 GCA_964643335.1 uncultured bacterium | reverse complement strand
CTCAATGTGCCCTTTATGCGTATATTGACTTGAATAGCGACAATCCGCTGTTTAATTATTTCATTGCCGTTTCCGGCGCGATCGGTGAAAATTTAGAGCCGATGGAGGTGTTACAAGCAGATTATGAAAGCGGCAACCTGCCATTGGAAGATGTCCCGTTTTATCTATGGGCAGGTGAATTAGATCCAGGTCAACAACCAGAAGACGATGAAACCTACACTGTCAAAATGGAAGGAACACTGGAAACACTTGACGATTACGGCGCAGATGCTGTTTTAGTATCCAGCCCCAACCATGGTCACGGCGGATTTTATCATGAATCCAAATTTAAGCGGGAAGCCACCGGTATTTGGATGCAGCAGGGTTATTCACAAATCGATGTTCAATTGTGGGAAAATGCCAAATAACTCAACCATTCCTTTTAAATCCATTTATCGATAAAATAGATTGATTCATATACCTGGTGAATGGGACGCACAGGGCAAGCGGGGACGCTTGCTTTACCCACTAGGCAAAATGTTTGTATCCCCTATGGGTAAGACAGGCGTCCCCGCCTGTGCCGTTTAAAAAAACACAAAAAGTGAGCCAAAAACCATGAACCGCAAAGCATTTACACTGATAGAGCTCTTAATCGTCGTCGCCATCATCGGCATTCTTGCCGCCATCGCTGTCCCGAACTTCCTGAACGCGCAAGTGCGGGCGAAGGCTTCACGCTCGCTGGCGGATTTAAGGGCTATCCGTACGGCACTTGAAATGTACACGATCGATTACAACCGGGCGATTTTGGATCCGAACGAATGGGCCAAAGCAGGAGTCTACCAACGCGGCTTTCGTGTCTGGGGATCATTAACCACCCCGAAAGCCTACATCTCTCCTGGCGCCTTCTTCGATCCATTCATCCCCAAAGACAGTGAAACCACCAACGCCGCCTGGGAAGCAGTAATGGATGGAGTGTATCATTACCGTAACATCAAATACATGCGTGATGTCAATAATCAGGGAGCCGCCAGCAATGCCGACCCCACTGCCCGCTATGTAGCCCGAAGCCCCGGACCTGACCGCTGGTATATCCACTCCCCCCAACGCCTCTCGAGCTGGATGGCCTACGACTCATCAAACGGGCTGGTCAGCGTGGGGGATATCATGGTCAGTGATAAGGGGATCTTGGGGGTGAATTTTGAGGGGCAGCGGGATTCGGTGAATGATGTGTGAGGATTACATGTTAGCAGTCTCGTGATTGAACAAGCGGGTACGAGGTAAAGTTGAGGATCGTTCTTGATACAAACGTTTTTGTGTCAGCAAATTATTAGACCGAAGAGGAGCAAGTAGTGACAAGAGCGTCAGTATACCTTGAGACGAGCGTGATCAGCTATACCACCTCTCGGCCTAGCAGAGATTTGGTTATGGCTGCACGACAACAGATCACACGGGATTGGTTCGCCTCACGATCTGATTCGTATGATCTATTCGTCTCCCAACTGGTAGTCACGGAAGTTTCTGGAGGCGACGAGGCTGCTGCAGGCGAGAGGGTAGATTTTCTGACAGGCATACACCGTCTCGCGATTACTGAAGCCGCGGGAACACTCGCAGAGCAACTCGTTTCGAGCCGAGCGGTACCTGCGGAAGCTGCAGAGGATGCCCTTCACATTGCCCTTTCTGCTGTACATGGGATAGAATACCTGTTGACATGGAACTGCAAGCATATTGCCAACGCGGCGACGCTTCCCGAAGTCTATCAGCTGATGCGACACAAAGGATACACGCCGCCTCTGATCGTAACTCCCGAGGAGTTCTCCGGCTATGACTAGACCATTGTACGACGATCCGGTC
>CAZXSQ010000534.1:0-4093 GCA_964643335.1 uncultured bacterium | reverse complement strand
GTCGCTCCCATTGAAAAACGGGCCATGAAAAAAAATTTCAAAAAGGTCGAGAAGAAGGTAGTCTTGAGGAAGCTCAGAAAGCTTTGATTGATATTTTGAATATACGATTTGGAGAAATACCTTATTCTATCATGGAATCCATCCAAAATATCAACAACTTAGTCTATCTACGGTATATACGCAAACATGCACACACCTCTCAATCTTTCGATGAGTTTATCCAATTTTTGAATCACAAATAAAAATGGTCGATGATTTTTTCCTCTATCAAAATTAAGAGATCACCAATTTGATAAAACGTATTCTTTTCAATTTACCATTTTTGAATGATTTCTACCTATTCGAATACGTCTCTTCGGCTAGTTTTTTTTGTCATAACCAATAATATATTAATATTTTACCTGTAAGTTGCCGGGATTTCCTCAAGAATAGAAATGTTTTGCTTTACCCGATTACATTTGTGAAGTGGATATTTCTGCTTAAAGAACGTGTTTAAAGAGTATTTTTAATATCGACTATATTCAATTTTATCTCATCGGAGAGGAATAGATTTATGCCCAAACGCGCAGATATTCATAAAGTAATGATCATCGGATCCGGGCCCATCGTAATTGGTCAAGCATGTGAGTTTGATTATTCAGGGACACAAGCCTGCAAGGCGCTTCGTGAATTGGGGTACGAAATTGTTTTAGCCAACTCCAATCCAGCCACAATTATGACTGATCCTGAAATGGCCGATGTTACCTATATTGAGCCTCTGACTCTTGAGGCCATGACCGGTATCATTGAAAAGGAGCGTCCGGATGCTCTACTGCCCAATCTTGGAGGCCAGTCCGGCTTGAATTTGACCACCGAGTTGTATAGAGCCGGAGTGTTGGACAAATACGACGTGCATGTTATTGGCGTTCAGGTGGATGCGATTGAACGTGGGGAAGATCGTACAGCCTTTAAAGATACCATGGAACACCTCGGCATTGAAATGCCGAAAAGCAAGGCAGTTACAAGCGTCGAAGAAGCTGAAAAAGTGGCAGATGAACTCGGATATCCTGTGGTGGTTCGGCCGGCTTACACATTGGGAGGAACCGGTGGAGGGCTGGTATTCAATATCGAAGAACTGCGTGTCGTAGCCAGCCGTGGGTTGTCTGCCAGTATGATTCATCAAATTCTCATTGAGGAATCGGTTCTCGGATGGGAAGAACTGGAACTGGAAGTAGTCCGTGACACCAACAATCAGATGATCACCGTTTGCTTTATTGAGAATGTGGATGCCATGGGAGTCCACACCGGTGATTCATACTGTACCGCACCGATGCTTACTATCGATCCGCAATTGCAGCAGCGGCTCCAAAAACATTCTTATGATATTGTTGAGGCCATTCAGGTGATCGGTGGGACAAATATTCAATTTGCGCATGATCCAAAAACCGGCCGGGTGGTTGTCATAGAAATCAATCCACGCACTTCACGTTCTTCAGCGCTGGCTTCAAAGGCCACAGGATTTCCAATCGCGTTGGTTTCTTCCAAATTGGCTTCCGGGCTAACGTTAGATGAAATTCCTTACTGGCGTGATGGCACGTTGGAAAAATATACACCCTCCGGGGATTATGTTGTTGTAAAATTCGCACGCTGGGCATTCGAAAAATTCAAAAATGCTGATGACAAATTGGGTACCCAGATGCGTGCTGTGGGTGAAGTCATGTCCATCGGGAAGAATTATAAGGAAGCTTTTCAAAAATCCATCCGATCGTTGGAAAACGGGCGCTACGGTTTAGGTTTCGCTAAAAATTTCAATCAAAAAACTCTTGACCAATTAATGCAAAGGCTGGCCGAACCGAGCAGTGAGCGCCAGTTTATCATGTATGAAGCGCTGAGAAAGGGAGCCACAGTTGATGAGTTATATGAAAAAACTTATATCAAGCCTTGGTTCATTCAGCATATGAAAGAATTGGTTGAGTTGGAAGAAAAAATCCTGCAATTTAAAGGTCAAGAACTTCCAGATGAGTTGCTTGTCCAAGCGAAAAAAGATGGATTCGCTGATAAATACCTGGCCAAATTATTAGACGTTTCTGAAAAAAGTATCAGGGAAAAGAGAAAATCGCTGGGAGTGGTTGAAGGATGGGAGCCGGTTCCCGTTTCCGGCGTGGAGAACGCCGCCTATTATTTTTCTACTTACAATGCACCTGATAACACCACTGCCTCAGAGAACCCTAAAATAATGGTTTTGGGTGGGGGGCCAAACCGGATCGGTCAGGGCATCGAGTTTGATTATTGTTGTGTTCATGCCGCCTTTGCTGTAAGGGAAGCTGGGTTGGAAACCATCATGGTCAACTGCAATCCTGAAACCGTTTCAACGGATTATGATACCTCCGATAAACTTTATTTCGAACCATTGACTGTGGAGGATGTACTTAGCATATACGAAAAAGAAAAACCTAGTGGTGTTATAGTTCAATTTGGCGGACAAACTCCGTTGAATATTGCTACAGAACTGGAAGAAAACGGTGTAAAGATTTTAGGGACTTCTCCCAAAACCATTGAACTTGCTGAGGATCGCGATCTTTTTAGGCAAATGATGTCAAAAATGGGTATTCCAATGCCTGCTGCCGACATGGCTGTTAATTTAGAAGAAGCGAAAGAGGCGGCTAAACGAATAGGATTTCCACTGATGTTGAGACCGTCTTACGTTCTCGGTGGGCGCGGGATGGAAATCATTTATGACATGCAGATGCTCGAGGAATACGTGACCGAAGCGGTGGGTGTGACGCCGGAACGTCCGATTTTGATTGATAAATTCCTAGAAAATGCCATTGAGGCGGAAGCGGATGCCATTTCGGATGGGACGGATGTGTTTATTCCGGCTATTATGCAGCATATCGAGCTGGCGGGTATCCATTCCGGCGACTCTGCCTGTGTACTTCCACCCACTAGCATCCCACAAAAACATTTGGATACCATCAAGGATTATACGCGGCGTATTGCTATCGAACTTAATGTCGTGGGACTGATGAATATGCAGTATGCCATATACAAAGACGAGGTTTATGTTCTAGAGGCCAATCCGCGGGCTTCGCGAACAGTGCCGCTGGTTTCCAAAGTGTGTAGTATCCCTATGGCACGCATTGCTACCAAACTCATGATGGGGCAAAAACTCTTCGACTTGAACCTAAAGCAGACGAAAGTCCCACATTTTGGAGTAAAAGAAGCGGTTTTCCCGTTTCCTATGTTTCCTGAGGTGGATCCGGTTCTTGGCCCAGAAATGCGCTCGACCGGTGAAGTGTTGGGCATGGCGGATGATTTTGGAATGGCCTTCTATAAAGCGCAGGTGGCGGCGAAACAAGTGCTCCCTACTGAGGGAACGGTCTTTTTAAGTATCGCCGATAAAAATGATCCGGTTTTTCTGCAGGTTGCCAAGAAATTCAAAGAGTTGGGATTCAAAATCAAAGCGACTAATGGTACCCATGAATTTCTCTCCCAAAATGATGTGGAATCGGAAAAGGTGTGGAAACTCCATGAAGAACGGCCAAATGTCGTCGATGAAATCAAAAATCTTGAAATTCAACTAGTAATTAACACACCCATTGGCCGAATGGGTAAGCATGATGATTCATATATCCGCAAAACAGCGATTAAATACAATATTCCCTATATTACGACCTTGACCGCCGCTTTAGCCGCTGCGAAGGGGATTGAAGCCCGGCAGAAAGGTCTTGGGGAGGCCAAATCGATTCAAAATTATCATAAGGATATTATGGATTCCGCCACAGGTGGAACAGGTTAATTCGCTAAAAAAACTGAATTCTTTTATAGAAATACAATCCCAGCAGGTTTTAATAGATGGTGTTTAAAAGCATGGCTTTATCCAAATCCCTCCTTACCAGAAGATCCTTCACTAAAGGTGCCTTATCCGCTGCAATGCCCTGTATTGCAGTCAACCAACAAATTTCCACCCCCATCGGTGCACCTACCGAAACACGTTCTGTCGATATCCTCGTCGCTGGTGGGGGGATGGCTGGGGTGTTTGCTGCTGTGGGGGCGAAGGCCCGGGGAGCGGATGTTGTTTTGATTGAGCCGCATAACGTATTGGGGGGACAAG
>CAZXSQ010000533.1:0-4114 GCA_964643335.1 uncultured bacterium | reverse complement strand
GCATCACCGATAGTTTTAGCGAATCCGTTCAATAGTGCTCCAGGATAACAAGAAACTATTCCGAAAGCGGATTTGGAAATCCTTTTCCCCAATGTAAAAATCAGCATGACCTTGAAAGATAAACTCTTGTTTTTCATACCGGCGCTGGGAGTGGGCGTGAGCACGCTTTTCAAGATTTGGGGGCAACTTTTTCTGATCATCGGTTTCATTCTCATCTGGGTTGGATGGATTTCTTTTGCAGAAAAATTGACCGACTCCGACCCAGAAAGTATTCGTACCAATGTCATTCCGGTCATCGCGGCCATTACATCAATCACCATCGTGTTGGGAGGATTTGCGATAAAACAATACATGAATTACAAAAATAAATGGGTGGAATTTTTAAATGATGTCACCCAGACACTTTTTTTCAGAAACCTCGGTGTCAATGCCGGTGTTTTTCAAAGCATCATTGACGCTGCTGAGGAAGAGGAATGCAAAGAGGCGATTCTCGCTTATTATCATCTTCTCACCAATGATCAAAAATTCACCAAACCTGAATTGGACAGGCACATTGAAAAATGGTTCCAAGAGCAATTCAACACCGCCATTGATTTCGATATTGAAGACGCTTTGCAAAAATTAGAAAGGTTGAAAGGGAGAATCGCTGTCAAAGATCAAGAAAAAGAAACTTACATAGAAAAAAATCTAATCACTGAGGATGAAAACGGAAAACTCGACGTTCGGCCCTTGGATGAATCTATTCAGATTATGGATTGCATTTGGGATAACATCTTCCAATACAATGGATTTCTGATACTTGAAAATTGAACTGCCGTATCAGGTAAACAATCAAGTCATGAACACAAACTCAAAACTTTATCCGGTATCTGCTCTAAAGACAAAACGTAATTTACTGCATCCAATTTAATGGCTTCTCTAGGCATACCGAAAACAATGCAGCTCTTTTCATCCTGGGCTATCGTGAGGGCACTGCTTTGTTTCATAGTCAGCATCCCTTTTGAGCCGTCTCTTCCCATTCCCGTCAGAATTACTCCGATGGCGTTATTGCCGATTTCGCGCGCTACAGATTGGAACAACACATCCACCGAGGGTCTATGGCGTGAAACCAATGGGCCATCCTTCAAACGTACTTCATAGTTGGATCTATAATTGGCAACCACCATGTGTCGATTCCCGGGAGCAATGTAGGCGTAACCGGATTGAATTACATCACCGTCTTCCGCCTCCTTCACCCTGATCGTGCAATAATCATTCAACCGGTTGGCAAACGAATGGGTGAAATGTTCAGGCATATGCTGAACAATAACAATCCCAGGACTGTTTGACGGAATTGCAGATAACAATTGCTGCAAGGCCTGCACGCCACCGGTAGACGCTCCAATAGCCACTACTTTTTTTGAAGCATTTTTGAGTGAATAGGATTTTGGCCGGGCTGGTGCAACAGATTTTCGCAGATACTTGTTTTGCATATCCACTTGAGAAGCGGCCTTGATCTTATCAATCAATTGAACGGACATATCTCCAATCCAGTAATCCGATTTGGGTTTGCAAATGACTTCCACCGCCCCCAATTCCATCGCTTTAAGCGCCAGTTCCCCCCCCTCCGGCGCTAAAGATGACACGATAATCACAGGCAGGGGATAATGCTGCATTAGTTTATTCAGAAACGTAATTCCATCCATCCGCGGCATTTCAATATCCAGCGTAATCACATCAGGCTTCAAATAAACAATCAAATCACGGGCTTTGTATGGATCCGGTGCTGTTCCCACCACCTCGATTTCAGGGTCTCGAGCAAGTTCTTTGGAAAAAATATCCCTTACCAGCGGAGAATCATCGACGATCAAAACCCTTATTTTTTTCATGGACTGCTTATCCTTTATACATTACCGTTGTTGTGATCAATTTTTTTATACACCGAAGGCCTGACAGACTCAAAATCTTTGGTTAAATGAGAAATATTCTCTGAATAGCCTACAAACAAATATCCTCCAGACTTCAACAACTGCTTGATATGTTTTAAAAGTTTGACTCGAACCGAATCATCAAAATAAATCAGAACATTGCAGCAAAAGATAGCGTCAAAAGGTCCTCGCATTGGGAAAGGCGGGTTGGAAAGATTCAGCCGCTTGAACAAAACCAGATCTTTGACTTGTTTCATTATTTCATAATTCATCTCACCACTGGTTTGCGTTTGTTTGAAAAATTTCTTGATAATCTCATCGGGAAGGTTTGACATCTTCTCCACATGATAGTTCCCTTGAACTGCCTTTTGCAAAACATTCAATGAGATATCGGTAGCCAGTATTTTCAAATCAACCTTTTCGCCATTGGTTGATTCCAATAACTTCATCGCTATCGAATACGGCTCTTCACCGGTTGAACACGCCGCCGACCAAAAACGGAATTTCCGCTGCCCCTCGTTCAACCATTCTGTGAATAGTGAAGAAAGGAATTCGTAATGATCCGGTTGACGAAAGAAATGAGTGACATTGGTTGAAATGACATCCAACAACTGAATAATCTCGTCACCTGTATGATCTTTAATCACATACTCCAAATAATCCCGTGAATCATAAATCCCCAGGATACGCATTCGCCGGCTGATCCGGGACGAAACAAGGGATTTCTTTCCGGGACCAAGGGAAATCCCGCTTTTCTCATAAATTATCCTTCTAAATTTGTTAAACGAAGCAACGTCCATTTTGAGATAAAATCTAGCCCTGTTTATTACGGTTCAAATGCGATGCTATCCCACCTTCGAAAGTCAAGAGGTGGAGTAAACTGCACACGGCACAGTTTAATCCCACCCGCATATATGAAAATTCAAACCGATTCGATACATTAAAACCAATCAAAATTGATGTTTGGCCATGGTTTCCTGTACTTTGACAATAACAGAATCCGGCTTGAAGGGTTTAATGATGTAATTATTGGCTCCCGCTTTCAACGCCTCGATTACCCGGTCTTTTTCGGATTCCGTCGTGACCATGATGATAGGCATTTTTTTGCCTTGCGACCGAATTTTCTTCAGGGAATCCAATCCGGACATATTCGGCATATTCCAATCCATCAAAACAAGGTCATACTCTTTTTTGCCTATTTCGACAATGGCCTCCAAACCATCGCCCGCATCTCCAAATTCCTTGAATCCAACCTGCACCAAGGTGTTTTTTAAAATTCTCCGCATCGTTTCGGAATCGTCTACGATTAATGCTTTCATCATATCACCCTTTTTAGCTTGGTATAATTTCTATTGTCACACGTAGAAAAAAATTACCCAGATCACTGGTAAAAGGTATTTCCAGCCAATGCCGCTGAGATGAGAGACTGCCGTAATTATCTTTGTTTTGAATAATTTCCGGAACACTCAAATCAATCGGTTTCTCACCTCCACTATGCATTTTGGCTTTCGCTCCACCTGCCACAATATTGGCTATTTCCGAGACGGAATCGATGACGGAATTATCAACCAAGGTGAAATCAAGACCAGTAAATTTCTTGGCCACTTCCATGGCCGTCGAAGATGGAAAAAAGAACAAAACAAAACCCTTGGCCGTCCCGCTAAATTCCAATTTGACCACAACATGCTGATTGAAGAAAGTGTCTTCTTGATTAAAATTTGGTTGACCCCGCTCCACTCGACTGTCCAGCATAGTCGAGAACACATCGTTGATGCTTTCAATAAAGGGATTGATATACTCCACCTTCACCCAGTGAGCTCCTCAAAACATTCAACCTAAGTAAGGTGGAATGAGGCCACGAATCCCACCTTCGATCCAAGATGATGTTATTATAAAACCTTGGCGGGTTTTCGCCGTGCTCAACCCACTCTGCCTATATCCATTTCATCCATCAAAAATCTTTAAAATCTTCATCATCCAAAGGAATGATATCCTCCGGCCTGAGTACATTTTCCTTCTTTTGTTTTTGATCCCGGTCTTCGTCCTCTATTGCCGGTAGAAGCGTCTTTCTTTGGTATTCTCTGTTGTCTTTTAAATAAACCTGTGATTCCTCGGTTTTCTTTTGACTCTCCTTGGTTTCAGCATGATAGAAACGTTGACCTCTATGGTCTCTTTCCTGTCTAGACTCTTGGACAATTTGATTATCA
>CAZXSQ010000532.1:0-4127 GCA_964643335.1 uncultured bacterium | reverse complement strand
ATTCCGGTCACCGCCAGTAATCCAAACAGCGTCGTATAAGTGGAAGCGCGTAATTTCTTGGGTGACCAAAGTTGCTGAGCCGCATCAAGGAGTCGTACAATTTCTTCGTCCTTGTATATATATGGTGGTTTACGATGATACTGATACGGAAGCAACTCCTGGGGAGGGATTTCAGTTCGTGGATCCGAGGCGAACCGATACTGTGCAAAGCGACGTACCATGCCAAGTCGACTAGCCCAATGACACGGTTGACAGTTTTTGGGTTGGATAGCCCACCGATAAGCCAAATCTGTAGTGATGAATGTGGCGTCTTCCTGCTCTGCGAAAAGCACAAATTTGTGAAGTAACTTACTTTCCCCGCGCAGTTTTGCTCCACATCTATTGCGAAAGGCGAGATATTCTTCAAGAGATTTTTTTAATTCATTCATTTCTCACCTCCAGGCCAAGGCTGGGCAAGTTCGTTTAATTTATCAAGATCGACTTTGATATAGATTTCTGTTGTATCAGGGCTGTGATGCCTCAATATTTGTCCGATCTCAGATAACGAAGCTCCGTTTCTAAGCATCCGTTGTGCCAACGAATGGCGGAGGAGATGTGCACCTTTTCGTTTGGGATGAAGTCCGGCACGTTTTAACGCTCGTTGGACAATAGCATAAATGATACAGGGTTTATCAAATTCTTGACGTGGAGCCAGTAGATGGATAAATACTTTTCGGCTAGTGCAAATGGGGTGTCCATGTTGGAGATAGGCTACCAACGCTTCTCCAACATCCTGAGGGAGTGGTAAACGATCGTATCGAGTTCCTTTCCCACGCACGATAAGTTCTCCAGTTTCCCAATTGATGTCATCCAATTTCATCCTCGTCACCTCGACTGAACGCAAACCAAGGCGAGCCAATAAGAGTAAAATTGCATAATCGCGTTTACCTGAAGGTGTTCTTTGATCGCAACTTTGGAGAAGACATTCGACTTGCTCTGGTTCGAGATATTTGGGTATCCGAGCAATCAAGGTAAGAAAATAGAGAAATGTTAAAATAGAGAAGAACAACGAATGAGAATATTGATAATTCTCGGGATAATCTGTTACTCGGAATTAAATTTTTTATGCCGAGGTCGGCATAAAAAATTCTCTTTGATTCTCCATTCTCTGGACATTTCCCCTGCTTTTGGGAACCTTGGTCTCAAATCTGGTATATAATCGGCGCTTGCTGTGGTAGATTAGCGCTTTGATTCGGTTGAATAGCTAAATCTGGTAGCCGTGTTCTCGATACACGCGAACCGTGGATAATTCATTTTATCTTGTAACTTCCTTTCTCTAACCAATACTGTTCTATTTCTTCAAGTGTTTTTCCCTTTGTCTCAGGGGTAAGTTTGATAATGATATATAGTGCTGGAATGCACATGGTGGAGAAAAACCAGAAGGTACCATATGTTTTAAATGTATCAAACATCCAGGGAACCGTTTGCCCAATGAAATAAGTACCCATCCAAAGGGAGAGGGTCGCAATGGACATGGCTCTGCCGCGCACATTTGTTGGATAAATTTCCGCAAGCAGAGTCCAGACAACAGGGCCGTAGGAAAATGCAAAAAAGGCAATAAAACTCAACATAAAGAGAATAAGCAGTAAACCGCTGGAATTGCCGGTAAAAAAAAGCAATCCAATAGCAATATGAGAGACCATCATTCCGGCGCAACCAACCATTAATAAAATTCGCCGGCCTAGTTGATCGATTTTCCAAATGGCAATCAATGTAAATAAAACATTAACCACACCGATAACCACCTGCCCACTTAATGAGCCTCCAGTGCTGAATCCGGCCGTTTCAAAAATTTTCGGGCCATAATAAATGATGGCATTGATACCGGTTAACTGAGATAGCACAGCCAAGGACACACCAATAAACAAAGCGAAACGTATGCCTGGTTTTAAAATTTCCCGCCAGTTACCGGTTTCTTCTGCTAAAACTTGCTTGATATCATTGATTTCTTTTGTGGCTGTTTCATGATCGGTGAATTTCAGCAGGATATTTCTCGCTTGATCCTCTTTATCCCGCACCATCAACCAACGGGGACTTTCTGGAACCATAAACAGGAATACAAAAAATAGGAGTGCAGGAATCATTTCAGCGCCGAACATTGAACGCCATACTTCTTCGGTAAAAATAAAATAGAAGAAACTATCCTCATTAAATAGAGTTGTTTGACCAAAGGAGAGCAATCTTGAATTGGCGAAATAGGCAAACAAAATACCGATAGTAATGGCAAATTGATACAACGACACCATCCGGCCACGTGTTTCCGGTGGTGATATTTCAGAAATATATAATGGGGAGAGCATCGAGGCCACACCGACACCTAAGCCGCCAATCAACCGATAGACAATCAATTCAGAAAGATTACTGGAAATCATACAGCCCACTGCGGATATACCTAGCAAAATTGCGGATAAGAACATCGTCTTTTTTCGGCCAAAAAAATCTGCACAAATGCCGGTTATGGAAACGCCGATAACACATCCCAACAATGCCGAACCGACAAACCAACCTTCCATGAGTGAGTTCATTGAGAATTGGTTCCGGACAAATGTCAGTGTTCCTGAAATCACAGCGGTATCATAGCCAAACAGAAATCCGCCTAGTGTAGACACCAGACAGACGAATAGCAAATAATGCTTTTTGTTGATCATTTTTTCCCCTTTTGCAATGATGATAACATCCAATTGATCATATAGGCTTTTCCGTGCTTTTCCCCCGAATGCAGTAATTCGATCCGGTCCTGGTTCAAAAAATAATCGGGCAGTCAACGTCCTATTTCATGAGATCATGAGAACAATGAAATATCATTCATTTTTTAACAAGTCTAGTCTATGATACGGTTTGAAATGAAAAAAACAGATTCGAGATGTTTTTTCGAGTATTATGGCTGTGAGTTTTTATCAATCCTTATCTTCAACCGAGGGAGAAAAAATGAGAGAAAAACTACTGTGCATTTCAATTGTCATCACCTTCTCTTTATCGAACTTTTCGACATGGGAATCTCTTGCTGATGAAAACGCCGGTAAAGCTGAATGGCCTTTCGAGATACAGGCTCAACACAAACCGGGAACTTATTGGTGGTGCCCTGGAAGCGCGTGGGATACTGAAAGTATCGATTGGAACTTAGAGAAGTTCAAAGAAGGAGGAATCGGTACCGTTCATATCGTTCCAATCTACGGTGCAAAAGGATATGAAGACCGTTATATCACTTTTCTTTCTGAAAAATGGGTTGAGTCTTTGCAATATATTCAAGAAAAAGCCGATTCATTGGGATTGCAGGTTGATATGACAACTGGAACCGGGTGGTGCTTTGGCGGACCAAACCTGACAGAAAATCAAATTGATCTGAGAGCCGATTTGGATAAAAAAACAGGTAAATTAATTACCAAAGGCACTCGAATGGTGAAACGAGCCGCGCCGGGGGGAGAAGGACACATGTTGAATCCTTATTCTTCCGCAGCCATGAAGGCATATCTGCAACGTTTCAACAAGGCGTTTGAGGAATGTGAACATTTGCCACGAGCACAATATCACGATTCTTTTGAATATTCCGCCAATTGGTGTGTAGAAATGTTTAGTGCGTTTAGGGAAAGGCGAGGCTATGATCTTCGAGATCATCTCGAAACAGTGTTTGGCGATACCAATGAAGGTGAGAAGGCAAGCCGGATCAAATATGATTACCGTCTTACAATTAACGAGCTGCATCAAGAATATATCCAAACATGGGCCGATTGGGCTTCCGATAAAGGGATGCTAACCAGAAATCAAGGGCATGGTGCTCCAGCCAATTTGTTGGATGTCTATGCGGTAGCGGACATACCGGAAACCGAAATGTTCGGTTCACCTGAATTTCCAATTCCGGGCTTTCGTCATGAAGAAAGGTTCTGCCGCCTTGGCGACTCGGATCCCCGAATATGCAAAATGGCGTCATCGGCGGCTCATGTTGCGCATGAGCCTGGATCACAGCTCGTTTCTTCCGAAAGTTGTACTTGGATGCGGGAACATTGGCATGGAACGCTGGGGCAGATGAAATTGGAAATGGATTTGTTTTTCCTGGCAGGAATCAATCATGTTTTTTATCATGGATCATG
>CAZXSQ010000531.1:0-4128 GCA_964643335.1 uncultured bacterium | reverse complement strand
TACATTACCCGGCCAATGATAACGCTGCAATACATCCATCGCTTCGGATGAAAACGTTACCCCTTTATTCGTGGCGTTGGAGCGCGACAAAAACGCTTCTACCAAAAGTGGAATATCTTCTAGATGTTCACGTAAAGCAGGAGTGCGAAGTACAATGACATTGAGCCGGTAAAACAGATCTTCCCTGAAATGCTTTTTTCGGACTTGCGCAGCAAGGTCCCGATTGGCAGCGACAACGATGCGAGCCGAAGTCTTTTTTTCTTTGGTCGAACCTAAAGGACGATACTCCCCTGTTTCGATTACTCGAAGCAGCCCCGCCTGAACATTTGGGTCCATATCGGCAATCTCGTCGATAAAAAGCGTTCCTTTATCAGCGACGGAAAACAGTCCTTCTTTGCGGTTCACCGCCCCGGTAAACGCTCCAGAAACATGTCCGAACAACTCGTTTTCCAACAACTCCGGTTTCAAGGTCGCACAGTTGATGGCAATAAAGGGAAACTCTTTGCGCCTTCCTTGAAAATGGAGCGCCCGGGCAACCAATTCTTTCCCTGTGCCACTTTCTCCGGTGATTAAAGCAGGGGAGTCTGCATCTTTGACACGTTCGATCAATTGAAGCAGATTTTTGATAACAGGACCGTTGCCGACGATGCCGTGAGACGCCTCCGCCCGTTGAATCGCATCGCGAAGATGCTCATTTTCACGCTGTATACGCCGGCTTTCAATAGCCTTCCGGAGATATATTTCCAATTCCGGAATATCACAAGGTTTAGTGAGATAATGAAAGGCCCCTGATTTAATCGACTCGATCGCTGTTGAAATGGTGCCATGGCCGGTCAGCACAATAACCGGCAAATCGTCTATAAGATCACGAAGGCTTTTCAAGAGTTCAAGGCCATCCATTCCCGGCATTCGTAAATCGATCACGGCAGCATCACAATCCATTAGCCAATCACATTGTAAAGCCGCTTCACCGCTTTCCGCATACACCACACTGTATCCCCGGCGTTCCAGTGCACGGCCAGCGGCCTGCCGGAAAGCCAAGTCATCATCAACAAGTAAAATTGTTCCGTTTTTAGTCATAGTCATGGTCAATTGGCAGTTGAATAATGGCTTTGGTTCCTTCTCCTTTTTTACTTTCTAATTCAAGGCTCCCACCCAAATCGCGTATCGTTTCATAAGAAACATAAAGGCCTAGACCCGTACCTTTCCCCACCGATTTGGTTGTAAAGAACGGCTCAAAAACATGGGAAACATCTTCTTCACGAATCCCTTCACCGTTGTCTTCAACCTGAATGGTTACTCTATTATTCTCCCGCGATGTCTTGACGGTTATATGTTTATCACCGCCGTTATTTTCAACAGCGTCAGCAGCATTTAATAAAAGATTAAAGACAGTACGCTCAACTCCGCTGACATCAGTGTAAATTTCAGGAAGATTTTCATCCAATATTTCTTCAACAGTTATTTTATCAATCCGGCGTTTGGCCAATTCCAAAGCCGAACGAACGATGTCATTTGGCGAGTGGGTTTTCTTTTGATATTCAGGCTTGCGGGAAATATTCAGCAAGCTTTGGGTAATGTTCTTGCAGCGCCGCGTCTGGTCATGGATGGTAACAAGCGCATCAGCAAGTTCATCCTTTTGCGAGTGGGTTTCTGACGTGACATGGTCATTCAAAATCTCACGTGCCTCATCCGCAAGAATGCTGATCGTCCCCAGCGGTGTATTGATTTCATGAGCCACACCGGCGGCCAGTTGACCGATTGCCGCCAACCGCTGCGCTTGAAACCATTGTTCCTGCTGTTTTTTCTGCTCGGTAACATCCAACACCAGTTCAATAATTTGAAATAAGCCTCCCTTTCTGTCGCAAACCGGGGTAATCACCACTTCAAAATCCCTAATCTCCTGACTAAGGATAGGCAAACGTAAGGTATAATAAAACTGGCGTTTTTTTCTGAGAAGAACATGTTTTTCCGTAGAAGATAATAGATCTTTGGCGATTCTGGAAACGCGATAACAGGCGATTGTTTCATCAGCGCCTTCAGACCCAAACCACTCCTTTATTCGATCATTAAGCCAATCGATCTGCTGTTGGCGGTTAATAACCAACATCCCCGCTCCCAATTGACTGAGGATATTGTCCAGTTTTTTCAACTCGAGTTCTGCATGTTGACGCGCTGCCCC
Organism: uncultured bacterium; assembly: GCA_964643335.1. GTDB lineage: Bacteria > Hinthialibacterota > Hinthialibacteria > Hinthialibacterales > Hinthialibacteraceae > CAZXSQ01. The sequence goes on along the minus strand of CAZXSQ010000531.1, from coordinate 1,946 downwards.
AAGCTGGCGCTCACGCTTGCGTAAATCCCCCATAATAATATAGACAAAATATGCGGTGATGACCGTCGTAATGACAAAACTAACCGGTGCACCGATGACATGAAAAGGCAGTTCGCCTAAATTCAATAGTCCTTGTTCACTTGTTTTTACATCGAACGTCGAAGGAGCTAGCCCCTGAAGAGCAAAACACAATGTGATAAAACCCGTCATGAGCAGGCTTTCACGATAGGAAAGAATAATCCAAGCGATGATAACCTGGAAAAAATAAAAAGTAAAAAAAGGATTTTGAAACCCCCCGGTCAAAAATAAAATCAACGATAGAACAATAACATCGAGAAAAGTCTGCTGAAAGGCAATTTTTTTGTTGAACACAGGTTTATAAACCTGCACGTAAAAAAAATAATTATAGGCAAACATGCAGGCAGATAAGCTCAACAGATACAAAACAGGCAGTTTCATCCCCAAAGCATATCCGGCGAGTACAGCCGGTATGATGCTCCCCGCCGCATACCAACGGAGACCAATCAACCAAACCAACCGGCGCCGCTGGATTCCCAAATCATCTTCAGTTTGTGGCAATGTGTTTATAGGCTTCATGGATTTTTTAGAAAAACTTAATCTACATTAAACTATTTTATCACATAGGGAGAGTGTTAACACATAGGAATGGTGTAACCGCTTAAAGAGAGCGAATCCCTTGATAGGCTTCTTTGATTTTACAAAAAGCCCGCAAGTAGAGGTTAAACACAGGCTAATCCTGATATGTTGATAATGGTAGGGGAAATGGGTTGTTAGCCATATCTTATCGGCTTATTCCTAAATTATTTATTATAGATTGGATCGTGGTCAATTCTTCCTGTTTGGCTGGAATGAAAGGCAGCCTTGGCGGTCCAACGTGAAACCCGATGACATCAAGAGAGGATTTTAGAAGTGACACCGGATTCTCACGGCCGGATTGATGAAGACTTTTCAAAAATGGCAATAATCGGCGATAGTTCTCCTGCGCCGTTTGCAGATTCCCGCTTTTGAAATCTTTCACAATTTGTTTTAATTCACGGCCAATCACGTGAGCACCGCCGCTTACTAAACCGTATGCCCCTTCGCCTAAAGCTTGGAGCACTTGTTTGTCATCCCCGTTGTATATCTTGAGTCGGCCGCCTGTAATTTCTATATAATCCGCTGTTTGGGTGGCATGTTTACCCGCTTCATCTTTAATCGCAATGATATGTTCATAAGGAGACAGCCGTGCAACTGTTTCTGGTTCTATATTTGCTCCGGTAAAAGAAGGAATGTTGTAAATCATGATAGGAAAAGACACAGCACTGGCGACAGAGGCGAAATGACTATATATCTCCTCTTGCTGGGGTCTTCCATAGGGAGGCACAATCACCATCGCCATATCCGCACCAATATATTCGGCCTCTTTGGTGAGTTCGAGCGTTTCTTTTGTGGAGTTGCAGCCGGTGGCGGCAATAACAGGTGTTTTTCCTTTCAGGTTATTTAAAACAGTCTGATAGCATTCGACACGTTCTTGATAAGATAGAGCCCAAAACTCCCCATTTGTCCCTGTGAGAATAATTCCGTCACATCGGCCGGTATGAGTAAGCCATTCACACAATTCAGACAAAAGCGCATAATCGACACGCCAATCTTCACGAAACGGCGTCACCACCGGGATCAGCACTTCCGCTTTTTCCAGGATGTTTAGCATTTTTTTTAACTCCCAAATTCTTCATTCTAATAGATTTATATAAGATTCGATTTTATTCCATAATCCATAACAAGTCAAAACATACTGGGAATCGTATGTGCTGATTTTAATTTTTTTATTTGAAATTTGGCTTAAGTTATGATTTATGGTGTATTTGTATAGGAGGGAAAGTTTGGAGCGCAAGGGATTCGAACCCTCGACCCCTACCTTGCGAAGGTAGTGCTCTCCCAGCTGA
>CAZXSQ010000530.1:1143-4158 GCA_964643335.1 uncultured bacterium | reverse complement strand
GCAATAAAAGAAAAATAATCGTGGATTGGTGCTGAGAAAGTGTAATAATCGGTATAGAAGCAAACAGCCAGCATAACCATGAAAACAAAGCGATCCCCACCGCTTTCGAAATACCGTATCCCCCGTCCGGCAGCCGGCGGCATAATGGAAACAAAAAGATAAATCCGATTATCCCCAATGCTGAGATGATTAGCCACCATTTCAAGATTGGATGATATGTATGCTCCATATAAACCGGGTAGCCGTCACGTAATGTCAGAATTTCACCTTCTGTGATTCGATTGACCCATGCGGGTGGATTGAGAATCAAGTCCTGCAATTCGGACGTTTTGAATCTCTTCGTCTTTTCAAAGATGACGACTTTGGGATGATCATAAATCCGGGCTGTCTCATCCTCTTTATCAACCCGGAATTCCCAAAACAGAAACTTGGGAGGATTGGTGACTACTTTGGCGATTCGAAAACCGAGTTGTTCGGCAAATAAGGCTTTCAAAAACTGATTGGTAATGGGGAAAAGATCGGGATTATGTAAGGTTGATCCATATCCTCTCTTGCTTGGAAATACAATGTAATCGGTATTCGAAAGTTTCTGCGCCAAGTATTGTGTGCGGGCGACCGCGTTCTTTTCAGCGCCTGGATTGTCATGTATACCGATTTCACTTGAAATGGGAATTCCGAACCCCTCATCCCAATTGTTTTTAATTACTTTTTTGCCTTCCTTGACTTTGGGTTGCAGTAGTCTTTGGGTAGTTACGAGCGTATGAGGCGAGTCATAAATACCGACGTATGAGCAGCCGTAAATCAATCCGCAAATGAGAGCCGCCGCTCCACCAACAATCCCGAACCGCTTGGCCACCCGTTTTAAACCTACGCTGACCTGTCCCAAACCCGGTGTATACAGGCTTGGCTGCATACGCACCAGATCGCTGATCAACCGCCCGCCCAGTACCATCATCGCTGGTAAGATCACAACCATGTAACGCGGAAATTTACCTACAAATGTGCTGTAGAGAATAAAACTCGGGATAATCCAAGCCACAAGCACCAGGTCTTGAGCTGAGCGCCTGTAAAAAATACGTATAAATGCGTAAATCGAACCGGCGATCACAAAGAAAGCGGTAAGATAATCCAGAGAAGGATAAAACAAATTGTCAAGTGAATAAAATATCGGTGCAGTGTTCCGAAATTGAAGCGTATAAGGAACTGGATACTCTCGAGTCACAATAATTCTGTGCTGTTGTGCGATATCCGATGCAAATGCTTTCGCGTCGAAATAAGCCATCGGCTCTGCAAAAAGAAAAGCGCCTAATCCTACGGGAATGGCAATAATAAGCCACAGCCAGGGTAGATAAATGCAGAACATAGGCCGGAACAAACCGGCTTCCTTGCCATATTTATACCGCCGGAGAATCAAACCAATAATGGACAGTAAAAATAAGGCAGCAATGAAGATAGTCAGCAAGAGCCAGTTGGAAAGATAAAAATACCTGAAATTCGCAAAGGCTACATTCAAAGGTGGATCCATAGAACGGGCTGCAAGGAAAAAATGCCCGAGCAGCAACGCAAGCAGCACAATCCAGACGCTTTGGATCCAGCGTCCCAGTTTTCCATTTCTCTCATCCCCCCAGGTCGCGGCGGCATGAGCCACTAACAGGATTCCCGGCAACGTTACACCGCTCCATTTGGTACCCACTGCGAAGCCTATGGCGATAGCCCCAATCAAATACCAGATTAGCCGTGGTTTTTGGCTGATCTTGACAAAACAATAGATCGCCAAGGTTGACCAGAATCCGACCAGCACATCCACCGTCGCGAAGTGGCTTGTCTGCACATGCAGCATGGCGGTTGCCATCATGAGTGCGGCAATCAAACCAGCCAAGCGGTTAAAGGCGTCCCGTCCAATCAAATAAACCAGCAGTACTGTAAATGCCCCCGCCCAGGCAGTAATGGTACGTCCGATAATCAGGATAGAGGAAGTGCGCGGGTCGTAATTTGAATACTCGGTAAGAATTTGGGGCAAGTAAACTGTCAACATCAAACCGATGATGGGAATCACAAGGCAGGGAAATAAAAACGTAAGCCTGCGCTCATCCTGGTAAAGAGGAATTTTGTGTTGTTTTGGAGGTGATTCTGTTAAGGCCGTTTCTTCTGTTGTTGATTCTTCGTGTTTTTCGGTTTGTAGTTTTTCCCTTTTGGAATCGCTTCTTCGCAAATCACGGCTGATGTCGATAAACAACTTGATACCTAATATCAGAACGAATAATAGAACCGCTATCCCGAACCAATCAGTAAATGCGATAAATGTCCATACGCCTTTTTCACCACTGTGTTGAACAAGATAGCTTTTATAAAGCAGATAAAGATGGATTGGAAACGTGCCGTAATTGTAGTTGATCGGACGCAGTCCCGGATTCCCCGGTGTGTAAGGTTTACTTTCATCTACTTTCAGATTTTTTTCATAAAGAATTTCAAGTTGTTCTTTCAACGGAAGTTGTTTTTCCTCTTCCGTGAGCCATTGCGGCTGCATCACACCTGCACAGCGGTCGTAATGCGATTCATCCGGATGGTGAGTATAAACACTGTCTTTAAACGACCAGTCTATTCCATAAAAACGCAGATAAAGCGCCAATCCAAAAATTAACAGTAAAAGAACAGCGGTGACAATTCGTTTGATTGCGTTGCTCATTTTTTCCCTTTTTGATTTGGTTTTCTTAATAAAATCTTATCGCATACAGACCTATGGTACAGGCGGTCATAAAAAGTTTTCTCATCCTTATACACAACAATCTTCCTGAACAAGAGGTGCCGAAATACAATTCACCTTGAACGAATGCATCCCTCAAAAAAGGTTACGCAAATTGAAACAAGACGACATCCATAAAATTGTGACTATCCTACGGCAAGAGGTAAAGAGATGGAAGACTCCTGCGGTCACAAATGTTGCCAGTTCTTCTTATAATCCTTTTGGAATTCTGATTTCGTGTATACTCAGTCTTCGTACCAAGGATGAAACGA
>CAZXSQ010000530.1:0-1133 GCA_964643335.1 uncultured bacterium | reverse complement strand
GACACACCAGGCATTCAACCGCCTCTGGAAGCGTGCCTGCACCCCCCAATCCCTGCTTCGCGTTCCACAGGAAGAATTGGCGAAGATCATTTATCCTGTTGGTTTTTATAAGCAAAAAGCAAAAACCATCCATGAAATTTGCCGTGTTTTACTTGAAGAATACAATGGAAAGGTTCCGGATTCCATTGATGAACTAATCCAATTAAAAGGAGTTGGCCGGAAAACCGCCAACCTCGTGGTTACACTGGGGTTCAATAAACCGGGTATTTGTGTGGATACACATGTTCACCGCATCACCAATCGCTGGGGCTATGTAGAGACCAAAAATCCTGATGAAACTGAAAAAACGCTCCGTAACAAATTGCCGGTTCAATATTGGATCGAATTTAATGATCTGCTTGTTACTTTCGGCCAGAATATCTGTGTTCCCGTCTCTCCTAAATGTTCTCAATGCCCTTTGATCCAATACTGCGAAAGACGAGGCGTGAACAGATCGAGATAAAAAAGAAGGATTTATTGAAAGCAGGTTGACAGAAGAAAAGCCGGAAGATAGAATTTTTACACATTATTGGCCCTATCGTCTAGGGGTGAGGACGCCAGGCTCTCATCTTGGAAACCGGGGTTCGAATCCCCGTAGGGCCAATTTATTCCCTATGGAATTGCTACCATAATCGGGCTTGGCCGAATTTTTATATTACCAACATTTGTTTTAGGTCTGTTTTATTTCTGCTTTTTATTTCATAAAACAAATGGGCAATTGGGATTATGCTTGTATTGGTATTGATCAGCTCGGCGATGACTCCATTTTTGAATATGCATCGGCAACGATGTGAACTGAATTTTGAAAACGCCAAAGCACTCATGGGACAACAAATATCCCAAGATCAATTAGTAGACCAATGCGGCCCCCCGGCTTTTTTCAAACGAACCGGTGATGACAGCTATGGCGTTTACACTAATGGTGACAACCTCATTTATGTTCAATTTCAGGACAATGGTATGGCCGATATCTCCGCCCATAAATATTGGTTATTTGACTGATTGAATTTTCCTAGACCTGACCAACTCTACCCCAAAAATTAAAAGATCGTGAAATTTAGTGAAGATCAAACTTTTGAAGACTTTGCCATAGA
>CAZXSQ010000529.1:0-4177 GCA_964643335.1 uncultured bacterium | reverse complement strand
CGTTATACTCAACTGTACAGTGTATTCCAAATTGTTTTTGAGTTTTTCGAGCCAATCCCTGCAAAGCCCCCATCAGCCCTTCGGAATCCAGTTCCACAGGCATCAAACCACTAACGACCTGCCGAATCTGGCCGATCACCCGTTCCAATCCCTCCATAATCATTTGGATATTCTCGGCCTGGGGTGACGATTTATCCTTCATTCTGCTGTAGACCAAATTGATTAAATACCCCAATCCGGTGAGTTCCTGACCTACGCTGTCATGCAGATCTTGCCCTATCCGCCGCCGTTCGCGTAGCGGAAGATCGGTTAATTCCTTATGCAGGTTCTTCAATTCCATCTGGGCATTTTTCCATTCGGTAATATTTTTGAACATGACTATAAAATAGACCGGATCGTTTTCTTCCAAAATAACGGAGACGACCAGGTTTACCCATACCAGATCATTGTGTCTATTGAAAAAACGTTTCTCGACCTGATAGGATTCCCCACGTGGGCTTGTCAGCGCTTCATGTAATAGAGATTTTTCTTGGACATCATCAGGATAAGCCAAATCCTGCAGCGTTTTCCCAAACAACTCACTTCCGTCAAATTTAAGAATTTGCTGCAGGACACGATTGCTGTTGATAATCCGTCCTTCCAGATCGGTCAGTGCTATGCCCAGGGGGGCTTCTTCGAACACAGTACGGAAACGCTGCTCACTCTCCCGAAGTTCTTCTTCCGCCCAGTTCCTCTCAATTACCCGGCCCAGAATTGTCCCGATATTGGCTAATACATCATATATTTCCTGATTGAATTGAACGACATCACTTGCTGCAAATTTCAAGACGCCTCCCACTTCTGTTCCTACCATGATGGGGAAAGCGGCGGCTGAGCGAATGCCGAGTTCTCTGCGATAAAGAGGATGAAATAAAGTTAAATCAAAAAATATATCTTCGATCCATTCGGCTTTGGCTGATTTCAGTACCCGTCCAACTAAGCCTTCATTTGGTTGGACTTTTCTATTTTGTGTGCTTTTTTTAAACTCGTCAAATTGATGCAGACCGTCTTCGTACCAATATTCAGTTGGTGTCAGGATGTCTTCATTACCGCCGATGAAGATATAGACATGCCCAAGTTCCCATGGCGTTTTTTCACATACCTGATACAAAGCGAATTCAAGCGTGGATTCAATATCTTTGCTCTCATTGGCAGCGAAAGAAACTTCTTCCAGCAGCTGCAAATGACTGGTTCGTTCCATAACCCGCTGTTCGAGTGTCGTATTTAACTCGGTCAGCTGATTCTCGATCTGCTTCAGATGGGTGATGTCCACATTGAGCGCTACGCCGCCGAAAATGGTCCCATCTTGGTCTTGGATAGGCAGAGCATAGTTTAGGATCGATTTCCGTAAACCGTCAAAGCATTCAATTTCAATTTCTTCCTCTAAGGAGATTTCGCCTTTACGAATTGCCCGGGATAAGGCCCATTCTTCAGCAGTAATGCGCTTATCAGTATTGGGCCACCAGGCCTTGTAAATATCGTAATTATTAGTGTCAACAAGTGGTGACTCCCCGCCCCATATCTTTTTTCCGGCTTCATTGGCTTCGGTGATGTTTCCTTCTACATCGCAAATGTAAACACCCACGGGTAAAATGCTCAGCACCGCCTGTAATCTCTTGCGCTCTATACTCGTCAAGTCGCGCTCCTGTTGCAACGCCTTTTCACGGATTTCGAGTTCATCGATATAATTGCGGATTTCGTATTGCCGGATGCGCGCCCGTAGAGCGGTCTGTACGGTACTAATAAGGGTGGTTTTATGAATCGGGCGTTCAAGCAGAGTGATATTGCCGGCTGGCTGGAATGATTTAAGCAGCTGCCAGGCGGCTTCTTCCTTGCTCGTTAAGATTATCAGTGGGAAATCCGACCAGGGTTTTTGCATGGATAATGTCCGGACCAACTGTTTGATCGCCGCATTATCGAGTTCATTCTCGGTCAAAACCGCCACACCGCCCCCTTCCAAAATTCGAGTGCATAATTCAGACATTCTCTTGCAGACGGCGCAGTTCATGTCTTCTTCCTCAAGTGAGGTACATAGGAGTTCCGCATCACGTCCGTAGGAGGCGAGAATGAGGATACGTTCTTCTATTGGGTCAGGCTTCAACCTTAGTTTATTCATAAAATTAGCAATAATCCTATTCCAATGTACGGCACAGGCGGGGACGTCTGTTCTACCCTTATTTTTACTGGTTTTCTACTATTTTGGGGGATTCCTCAAATACCGGTATGCCGGTGAGTATACCCCGAAATTGCCGGAGCGGTTCGCTGATTTGGATTCCTTCCGATTTGTTCATTATTAACTCACGAATTGTCTTCTCATGGGGACCGCTGCGTCTTTTGAAGACCGATATCGCTTTTTTGATTTCCGCTTGATATTCAAAATACCGAAAAAGCAGCACTGCGTCTGCCAGATAACTCACATCGACATCGGATATGATTTCACCGTATGCACCATGCTGAGTCATCGAAAGCAATGTACACACCTGGTGATGCCCCAGGAAAAACAATAACTCATGCAGATGCAGCATTAATAAGCGATCCCCCGGCATCGCTTTCAGATAACCGGTCAGACTGTCGATAATTACCATTTTGACTCCGCCGTCTATGATCTGCTCACGAATCTCTTGCGAGAATTCACCTGGAGATAACTCCGCCGGATCAATAGGGCGGATTGATACCAGGTTTTTATCGATTTTATCCTTGAGATTCATTCCCAATCCTTCCGCGCGCATTAAAATCATATTGACAGATTCATCAAATGCATAAATCGCTACCCGTTCCCCCTGTTCAGCCATATAGATAGCAAATTGCATGGCTACAGTTGATTTGCCGCATCCTGAAGGTCCTAACAAAGCCATACTGCTGCCCTTGTCCAAGCCCCCGCCGATCAATGAATCCAATTCATCGATGCCACTGGAAATTATCTCCTTTTTCCACTCATGCCGGTATTCAGCCGCTATCATGCGCGGGAAAACCTTTAACCCGCCTGGCGTGATTGAGAAATCATGATAACCGGTGTTGTAGGCCATCCCCCGAATTTTTATAACTCTCAAGCGGCGGCGATCACAACCGATATCCACGGAAGACTGATTCAGCTCGATAACACCGTGAACCATGCTCATGATATGGGAATGGCTCTCTTTGGCGGGCATGTCATCCAGTAAAAGCACTGTGCATTTTTTCTCTGAAAAATGTTTTCGCAGCGCCAAAATTTGATGCCGGTAATGCAGTGAGGTTTCTGCCATCAAGCGTATTTCAGACAGTGAATCGATGACTAAACGACCCGGCTGCACCTGATCAAATAGGTGGAACAAGTCCTTCATCATTTCAGTAAGTTCAACTTCAGAAGGATGAAAAACAGTCTGTTGCTTATCCTCACGCAGTAACCCACCATTTTCAGTTAAATGGTACAGATGGACATCGTCAAGCGACCATCCGTGTGACTCCGCAATTATTTTGAGTTCTTTTTTTGTTTCGTTCAGGGTAATGTATAAAACCGTTTCTCCCTGTTTTCTCCCTTCCAGCAAAAATTGTAAGCCCAAGGTGGTTTTCCCGGTTCCTGGACTGCCTTGGATGAGGTAGGTCTGGTCCGGGGGCAGCCCACCTTCCAATATCTCATCCAAACCTTGAATGCCCATGGTTACTTTTGGAAATCTCATACCGTTCTCTTCATTTCCCTTTTCATAAAAATGTTGCCCACTCGATTTATTGTTCTCCATTTATTTCCTCCAATCCAATCCAATCCAATTTATTAAAACGAAATAGGCTGATAATAAATAACTTATGTTAAATTACTTTATAGATTTATTATAGGGAATCCACTGTTTTTGGGATGGGGTTTGATGAGTGGCAAGGGCAAGATCGTTTACGATCCGCCCTTGATGTAACTTCACATTGTGCCACTACCGGCAAGGGCTGGCTGACGCCATGCCCTTGGCACACGGCTAATACAAATTCCAATTTCTAATATCTGTTTTAATTGAACCATCAACATAGTAATTGTTAAAATCAAAAATATATTTCCACCAATTGTTCATGTACCCGTCACTATTTATTCCAGGTGATTTCGGAAGTCTTTCAAACCACCATATGAGATAATTTCTCTCGTAGTCTGGTCCACCCCAATTTTCTTTTGAAACTA
>CAZXSQ010000528.1:993-4188 GCA_964643335.1 uncultured bacterium | reverse complement strand
AAATTCTCTTCGATCCTTTGAGCGGCATACCAGCCTAAACCGTCATCGCCACGCAAAGGATTCCCATATCCGATTACAAGAATTTTAGCCGTGTCCACGTGTTAACTCATCAACGATTTCGCCATCAGCATCAACCAATTGTATTTGCATAGGCATTTTTCCTAATGCATGAGTAGAACAGCTTAAACAAGGATCAAAACATCGAATCACCGCTTCCACTCGATTCAGCATTCCTTCTTTAAGATTCTTACCATCGACAAAATGTTTGGCCGCCTGCAAGATACCGCGATTCATGGCCAGATTATTGTTTCCCGTGGCGATGATCAGGTTAGCCCACGTAATCAATCCATCTTCATTGACTTTATAGTGATGGAACAATGTTCCTCTCGGGGCCTCGCATATACCGACACCTTCCATATTATTCGGACCGGCGTAAGCGCGAACATGTTTACTTAGGATATCGGGTGATTTCAGGATTTTCTCAATTCGCTCGATGCATAACAGTATTTCGATCAACCGGGCGTAATGATAATGAAATGAGCTGAGAATAGAACCTCGGCCAAGCAGCCGGAACTCCGCCCATTCCTGATCCGCCAGTGGAGTTCCGCACTGGTCGATGATATTCAATCGAGCCAATGGTCCCACGCGATAAATGCCTTGTGGATATCCCATGGGTTTGTAATAAGGGGACTTCAAATAAGACCACGGTTCAACCGATTCACCAATGTATTCATGATACTTGGCTGGATCCAACCCATCAGCCACAATGTTCCCAGTTGCATCCACGATCCGAATGCTGCCATGATAGGTTTCCAGAGCGCCATTCGGCTTAACCAATCCCATAAACAAGGTTGGAAAGTTGGCAAAAGTCCGAATTTCCTGATTGAATTTATCCACACTGCGTTTGAACCAATCTAATGTACGTTGAATAATGCTCAACGCTTCAGGAATTTGAGAGAGAATCTTGTCGCGCAATTCAGAGGACAGAGGTTCATTCACTCCTCCGGCGACCACCCACGCAGGATGGATTCTCTTGCCTCCCAGCCATTCAATGATTTGCTGTCCGAACTTCCTCAATTCAATCCCGTCCTTGGCTAAAGTCGGGTGACACTGCATCACTTCGAATATATTTCTTTTTGCCGGATCGGCATCCATCCCCAATAGTAAATCCGGGGACGAAAGATGAAAGAAGCTGAGCGCATGGGACTGAATGATTTGGGCCAGGATCAAAATCCGCCGCAGGTTAAACGCCGTTGCTGGAATACGAACGGCCATAATATCATCACAAGCCTTAGCGGAAGTGACCAGGTGACTCACCGGGCAAATCCCACAAACTCGCGCCATGATGGACGGCATTTCATAAAAGGGACGTCCCTCACATAATTTTTCGAATCCGCGAAATTGTGTAACATGAAATTTGGCGTCATGAACCATCCCTTCATCATCGAGATGCACTGAAATGTTGGCATGACCTTCAATTCGGGTCACTGGATCTATAACAATCTTTTGAGCCATTGTAATCTCTCCTAAGCACCGAAACGAGTTTTTCCGGTCAGGTCCGGTTTGCGTCCTTCCAACAATTCACAGAGTACAAAATAAATTGCATCGGCCGGCGGGGGACACCCCGGAACAAACACGTCGACGGACACGATCTCATGAACCGGCCGCGAATAAGGAAGAAGGTTTGGTATATCCTCATTCGGTATCTGCTGATGAATGCTGGCATTTTCCTGATAGGCCCGGCCGAGAACATCTTTTACTTTAAAAGGATTTCGCATGGAAGGCACATTCGCCGTCAAAGCGCAATCGCCTAGGGAAACCAATGTTTTGGTTTTTTGGCGTACCATGCAGATTTTATCCCGGTCATGTTCGGTGCTTACCGCGCCCTCGACCAGCGTTACATCCACAGCTAACGGAAATTCCTTGAGGTCGACCAAGGGACTATACACCACTTCGAGTTTATCGGCTAACTCTATTAAATAGTTATCCATATCCAGGAATGACATATGGCATCCGGAACAGCCGTCAAGCCATACTGTAGCAAACTTTATTTTACTCATTTGCGCCCCTCCCTTATCCATGTCAAATAGGGCAGGAATTGTTGTTTCTTTTTCATTTCAGCCGTTGATTTTCCTTTTTCGAATAAAGCACCGGTGGGACAAACATGAACACATTTTCCACAACTGGTACAGGATTCGGACTCGCCCCAAAACTGATTCAAATCTGTAATTACTCGGGAGTCGACGCCGCGGCCTTCAATATCCCAGGTGTGTGCACCTTCGATTTCATCACACACCCGAACGCAACGCGAACAAAGAATGCAGCGGTTATGATCAGCAACAAAGCGTTCATGGGAAGCATCCACCGGCTGTTTTGGATAACGGTATGGAACACGAACATGAGTCAATCCCATCTGTTCAGCGAGGCTTTGTAGTTCACAATGACCGTTCGACACACAAACCGAACAAACATGGTTGCGTTCCGAAAATAAGAATTCGAGAATTCTTAATCGGTATTTTGTCAATCGCCTTGATTTGGTAGTCACCTCGATTCCTTCTTCAATACGTGTGACACAAGACGAATGCAATTTGGGGGATCCTTTGATTTCTACCATACATAAACGGCACGCGCCCACAGGAGTTAAACCATCCATATAACATAATGTTGGAATGAATATGCCGTTTTGCCGGGCGACTTCGAGAATGGTTTCATCTTCCCGTGCACTCACATCTCGGTCGTCTATTTTAAATGTCTTTACACGCACAGTGGGATTCATGATGCGACCTCCTCAACCTTTGAAATTTGACAGGTGCCGGCCGGACATTCCTTGTGGACAATATGTGATACATATTCATCTCGGAAATATCGAAGTGTACTGAGAACAGGATTGGGGGCTGTTTGGCCTAAACCGCAGAGGCTTGTCTGTTTAACCATGTCACATAATTTCTCAAGGAATTCAATATGATCCGGTGATGCTTGTCCATGAATAATCTTGGACAAGAACTCGTGCATCTGGGCGGTACCCACTCGGCAAGGAACGCATTTCCCGCAGGACTCCGTCATACAAAACTCCATAAAATACCGGGCGACATCCACCATACACGAGGTTTCGTCCATCACGATCATTCCACCCGATCCCATAATAGAACCTAATTCATTCAGTGATTCATAATCGACCGGCACATCCAAATGCTC
>CAZXSQ010000528.1:0-983 GCA_964643335.1 uncultured bacterium | reverse complement strand
CAAATGCTCTTCCGGTATACAACCGCCGGAGGGACCGCCAGTTTGAACTGCTTTGAATTTCCGGCCGTCCGGAATCCCTCCTCCGATGTCAAAAATGATTTCACGCAAGCTGATCCCCATCGGCACTTCGATAAGTCCGGTATTTTTCACACGGCCGGCCAAGGCAAAGACTTTGGTTCCTTTGCTTTTTTCTGTTCCGATTCCTGCAAACCATTCGCCTCCTTTGCGGATTATTGGAGGTACATTGGCGAATGTTTCGACATTGTTTATCAATGTGGGATTCCCCCAAAGACCATGCTCAGCCGGATACGGTGGACGGGGACGGGGAGAACCACGCTTCCCTTCAATAGAGGCAATTAAAGCCGTTTCCTCGCCGCACACAAATGCTCCAGCTCCAAGCCGTACATTAATTTGAAAGCTGAAAGTCGTGCTGCAAATATGATTGCCCAACAAGCCATAACGCTCAGCTTGTTTGATGGCTTTTTGCAATCTCTTAATCGCCAGTGGATATTCAGCACGCACATAAACGAATCCCTGCGTGGCCCCAACCGCATAAGCCGCAATGGCCATTCCTTCCAATACTCGATGCGGATCGCCTTCTAAAACACTGCGATCCATAAAGGCGCCTGGATCCCCCTCATCACCGTTGCAAATGACATATTTGGTTCCACCCACTCCTTTAGCGACGGTGCTCCATTTCAGGCCGGTGGGATAACCGGCTCCTCCACGCCCTCTCAAACCACTGTGAATAATCTCTTCGATCACTTCACCTGGGGTCATTTCAGTTATGCACTGCACCAGCGCTTCATAACCGTCTGCGGCAATGTAATCCTCTATGCGTTCCGGATCAATTAGTCCGGAATTTTCAAGTACGATTTTTTGCTGCTTTTTAAAGAACGGCACTTCCGTTGAACAAACAAGGCGTTCTATCGGGGCACCATCAAGACTTTGGAGGATCTCTTTTACATCTTCAGGCTGTACTT
>CAZXSQ010000527.1:0-4190 GCA_964643335.1 uncultured bacterium | reverse complement strand
CTTCCGGGCGTTTTTCCAGTCCAAGAGCGATTGATTTTTATAAAGGTTTCGTTTACGTGATTGACCGGACAGGCCGGGTACAGAAATTTCAAGAAGACGGCACATTTGTACTGGAATGGCGTTTAGAGAAACAGGATAACGGAACTCCCACAAATATTTACATCGATGAGAGAGGAGATGTCTGGATACCGGATACCCACAATGCCCATATTCTACATTATGATGGTGAGGGCAAACTGATCTCCTCTTTCGGTGAATATGGGGAGAGTGAAGGGCAATTTATTTATCCCACCGATATCACGGGAGGAGATCAGGGAGAACTTTTCATTATTGAATATGGTAAACATGACCGAGTGCAGGTCTTTACAAGAGAAGGTAAGTTTATAACAGCATGGGGGGATTTTGGAGCAGGAGACCAGGAGTTCAGCCGTCCGATGGGAATCATTCGAGGTCCGGAAGGTTATTTGTATATCGCGGATGCGGCAAATCACCGGATTAAAATTTATACACAAAAGGGGGAACTGGTGAAAATTCTTGGAAAGGAAGGCCGAGGTGAAGGAGAATTCATGTTCCCTTATGATCTGGATGTTGATCAAGAAGGAAACATTTATGTTTGTGAATTTGGAAACAGCCGGATTCAATGTATCAATTCAGATGGAGAGTGTTTGAATTTGTGGGGAGAACTGGGGGAAAATATTGGACAGTTAGCCACCCCATGGGGAGTAACTTTTGGAAGTGGAATAATTTTTGCTGCCGATACAAAAAACCACCGTATTCAACTTTTCCCGGCTTCCTAATTATCTGATGGTCTTGATTCGGTTAATGCTATCCATTCAGCACTTCTTTTTTAAATTAATTTTTTATTGCTTCTATACATTTTTTGTAATATTATGTACAATAATTGTTACAGACATATCAATTGTAAAAGAAATATTGTATGCTTTTTTTGTGAAATGTAGTTATATAATGTTTGGGAAAAGGAACGTGATGAATGAAGAGCGCAGCGTTCAATCTCGCATTTAAAGTCCATCGGAATGAGTTGCCTTTTGCAGAAGGATTAGTCAAGGCAGTAGAGGCTCAGGCTCAAGAAGATTTTATTCACGCACTTAATTCATTGGCCGGTGAGACAAAGTACGATGTGGAGCAGCTGGAGTCTCTGGTGGATGAAGCTCTTCAAGGATTGAATCCTGATGATTCCAAACCGAAAGTCAATATAAAATCTCTGAAAGAAGAAATTGGAAATCTAAAAAAGAAGCGTAAGGACTTAGAAGAAGGCATTGAAACATTAGAGCATCAAAATGCTGCGCTTGTCCCATCGATCACGCCAGGAATCAATTCGTTTTTACTTGGATTGGTGGGTGGAGTTCTCTTTGTGATTCTTCTGATCTTAGGTGTTGTAATTGGTGCCTTGCTTACGATGGTGGGAACACTGGGAGGAGCCATATTTCTTCTGGCAATTGATATGTCCAATTTGAATAAGCAAAAAGTGGAAATCAATCGCAAAAAAGCGCGTAATAAAGAGGAAATCAAAAAAATTAAATCAAACTTGAAAGAGATTGAAGCAAAACTGGAAGAGAAAGAGAAATTACTGGCAAGCGCACAACAACAAACCTCTGCAGAGGAAGAGAATACACCCGCCTCATCTAACCTGACTTTCTCCGAAAAAAATAGCGACTAGTAATCCTCTTATTTGTGCTACACCGTTTATAATTTCTAAAAAAGACTTTAGAGTCTAACTATAAACTTTTATAGCGAAAAGAAGGTGTCTTTATGTCACAAGAGAATTCAAATAATCCCCAGGAAGAACGTCAGGTTCCGCTTCAGGATGTGGTATTAAGCAACAGTTGGGCTTTACAGGCGATACTTCAATATTTGGACGAGTTGAATCCCGGGGCAAGAGACCGCATTTGGGAACATTATCAGCGGATGAAAAGTGTGGTTGAAGAGAAGAAAACAGACAAACCGGAGGGTGAATAGGAAAATAAAGAGCAAAAAAAAGACGTTTGGTTATAATTACTATACTATCTACATGAAAAGAAAGGTAAAATTTATTGTTACCTTTATGGATCACTTTCTGTTCAATGATTAGAATGGATTTTAAATGATATCGATGGGGGTATAGATCCTAAAAGTGGTTTGGCCTTAAAAAGCCGCTTTTGAAGCGATTGTATCGGGAAAGGACCTATTCCTGCTCAAGTGAATCAAATGATACGAATTCTCCATCCTTTTTACTTACTTCTTCTTCTTAGCATTCCTGTTGTTTTTTATTTTGCAAAACGTGTCCGGGTCTTGGGAAGAGGCCGCAAGAAATTAGCATTGGCTTTGCGAACGATCGTTCTGATTTTGTTTATTCTTGCTTTAGCCGAGGTGGAACTGCTCAATAAGGGAGAATCGCTGACCGTTTTTTTTGTTCTTGACCGTTCCTCAAGTATTCCCTCGGAAGACCAGGAATACAGTCTGGCGTATGTTCAAGAGCGGTTGATGGAAATTCCGGAAGATGATCGTGCCGGGATAATCTTCTTTGGCAAGGACGCGGCCATACAGGAAAATCCGGATGAAAACGTAAAACTGATTGAATATCAGACTATTGTGAACCCGGAAGGTTCCAATATAGAAGGTGCCATTGGTTTGGCCATGGCTGCGTTTCCTGAAGGAACACAAAAAAGAATTGTACTGCTGACGGATGGAAACCAGACACAAGGAGATGCAGAAAAAACTGTTCAGCGTGCGAAAGCCAATAATATTGATTTACGAGTCCTCCCTTTGATGTACAACTATACACAAGATGCAATGATTGAAGACGTTATTTTACCTACCCATATACGTGAAAAAGAACCGTTTTCAGTCAGAGTTATGGTTAATGCGCAGGAGGACGGCCCGGCGCGGCTGAGGCTGTATCAAGATAAAGAGGTGGTTGCGGATCAGGAAGTGGAACTTCATGCTGGAAAGAACGCATTTGTAGTCCCGCAATCTTTGGAGCAGGGGGGATTTTATACGTTTCAAGCGAGTATCGAAGCGCAAAAAGACAGCCGCCCTTCCAACAATCGATCCCAGAATTTCGCAATTGTGAAGGGAACACCCAAAGTATTACTGTTGGATACGGAACCGCAGGAGGCTCAATATCTGGCCGCCTCACTGACAGCGGAGGGCATCGATGTTGTTTTAGAAACTCCAGAAGCCCTTCCCAACAATCTCAGTGAATTTCAATATTACGACAGCATCATTTTATCCAATGTACCAGCGTCGGATATATCCAAATCCCAGCAGGAAATGATCGAGCTGGCCGTGAGCGATCTCGGCATTGGTTTAGTTATGGCCGGCGGCCCGGACAGTTTTGGAGCCGGTGGTTATCTGGGATCACCGGTGGAAAAAGCGCTGCCCGTGACCATGGATGTGAAACAGCGGCGAGTTATACCCAGTGGCGCGCTGGCCTTGATCATGCATTCGTGTGAAATCCCCCAAGGAAATTATTGGGCGCAGGAGATTTCATTAGCTGCTTTGGATGTGGTTTCACGAAATGATTATTTTGGTTTTCTTCGCTATAGCAATACAAAGCAGGAGAGTTGGCTTATCCCGATGTCTAAAGCCGGGGATAAGCGTGCGCACCGGCAGGCCATTCTTTCAAGTAGAGGACGGGATATCGGCGATATGCCTTCTTTTGATGTGACCATGAAAATGGCTTACAACTCCCTGAAAGAATTGTCGGCCAACATGAAGCATATCGTTATTTTGTCCGATGGTGACCCCCAAACACCTACAGAACAGTTTGTCACGAATATGCGGGACGATGGGATTAGCATTTCCACCGTTTGTATTGCGCCGCATCAACAAAGGGATGTGGATGTTATGCGCTACCTGGCCAAACTCGGAGGCGGGAATTTTTATTACGTTCGAAACAACAAGGAACTTCCCAAAATTTTCACCAAGGAAGCATCGATTATTCGGCGGAATTTAATCAACGAAGAAACTTTTTCGCCTGTGTATAACCGCCCCAGTGAAGTGGTTCAGGGATTTGGCGAGGGGTTGCCCCAGCTAGATGGATATGTGGTAACCGGCCGGAAAGCAGATGCGGAAACGGTTTTGTTAACGCACAAAGAGGATCCCTTATTAGCCCACTGGCGGTATGGGTTGGGTAAAGCGGTGGCATTTACCTCAGACGCCAAACGGCGATGGGCCGGTAGTTGGTTGGG
>CAZXSQ010000526.1:0-4198 GCA_964643335.1 uncultured bacterium | reverse complement strand
TCACTTCGAAATCGGATGTGACTCCTTCGTCCATGACTACGTTGAGTGTTACCGTAACCGATTCACCTGGCGCAAGGCTGGTTTTGGAAAATTCACGGGTGATTCCGAAGGGAATTGACATGATCTCTATATCGCTAAAGAGCCCAACTCCCCATGAACTTTCATCATTCACATGAGAAGTGGAGACCAAGCCCCAAAGAATTTCGGGAGGCATATCAATTTCCTGAGTGCGGTGTACAACCCATTCTTCCGTCTCTTCATTGAAATATTCAGTGATGAATGTATTCGTTTGAGCGAAACGAGAGAGGGCTATACGTAATGGGTTTCCCTGCATCGAAGAAGGAATGCTGTTGTTGTTTCCAACAAAACCACCGTTTTGAGTCAGCCGGGCACCCGATTCAACAATATCTTGATTCCCTCTGTAAATAAAGAAATACCGTGGCGAACCGGGATCAAGCGTTTCCCGAACCATCAAGCCAATTTTGGTCCAGGCATGGGGATTCGGAGCACCGTACTCGACAGTGGTTTCTATACGGAAACTGCCTGTAATTTTGTCGAAGAGATAAAAACATTCATCTTCACCTTCCTGTATATCCCATCCATTGCCACCGATTTCGTAAACGTCATCCGTGAGGACAGCCCAACCTTCTGCGTGTTCCGCACCACGAGTGTCATGCTGATAAGGAACCAGTTCCGCACTGCCTTCAAACATCCCGACACCTTCAAAAATCTGGGTCAAAGCACCTTCTCCAAGGGTGGGCATCAGATCACCATTTCCGGACCATAAAGCGTTATAAACACCAGAGACATCGGATGGAGCAGTTACAGAGTAGGTCAGTACGGTTTCTCCCGGATCCAGTGAAATATCCCAGGTGATAGTGTTGCCATCTACAGTGCCGTCATTACTCACATCGGAAATGGACCAATTTTCCGGAACTGTTTCGGTTATCGTTTCTTCTTCCGCTGCCGTACGGGAGTTATTAGCGGTAATTGAAACGTTAACAGATTCACCTGCTTTAAATCCTATGGCATCAAAATCCCGGCTCAAAAACACAGCCGGTGGTGCCTCTTCAAGGGTTACATCGTAAAAAGTAGCGTTGGCCAACAGTTCATTGTCTAAATGATTGGTAACAACTAAACCATAAGCGACTAATTCAGGAAATGCCATTTCTTGACTGTGGGCATAGAACCATTCCGCTCCATCGAAGGAATATTCCGTTAAAACAAAATCAATTTCCGCAAAGCGGGTGACTCGTAAATATAATCCATCGCCTGGATCGGAAACGGGCTGGTCATCCGGAGTTCGTATTTCAACATTCGAACTGCTGCTGCCGGCGGTACTACGCCATTGGGCATCCGTCCGGTCTCCGAACTCATTTCCTCTTAAATCAATCCAGTAGTGCCGTGAACCGGGGTCAGTGGCGTCTTCACGAATCATAACGCCAGCCTTGGCCCATTCATGACCTCCTCCTGTATCTTCCCAATAGACTCTAGCAGACAAACGCCAACTGCCGGATTTTTCGGTGTAAACGAAAAATCCCTCGTCGTTGTTGCCCCAAATATCATCGCCATTACCAAAAACCGAATAGACAGCGTCAGCGCCTGTGCCGGTCACTTCGATATCACCGGGCACTTTATTACTGCCCCGCTGCGGTGGAAAATCGGAGGTTCCCCAATCGGCGGTTTGATCGAAAATCCCATATTGTGCTTCGGAGTTAACAATAAATAGACTAAAAGCGAGAAAAACAACGGATAGACAGACGAATCTTCTCTTCATTTTAATTTCCTCCCCTACTAAGAATAAGTAGTAATTAATACAGTTTCATTTTCCAGAATAGTTAGAGCTAAGGCCTCTTCTGCTTTATTTAACTACGGAACAGGCGGGATGCCTGTACCCTGTTTATTAGAGGCTTGCTCTACATTTTCATATTAGTCATTTGATAATTATATTAGTCATTTGATAATTTAATAGATTATTACCGTTGGCAATACTTTTTTCACTCACCTCCTTTCTATAAATAGAGCCGTGGTATCGAATAATCATACAATCGTTTTACTAATAAAACAAAATCATGAACATGTCAATGGGTGCATTGGTAGTGATTGAAACGTTTGGACATCATTCGAGGCTTTTTTTTAACGCAGAGACGCAAAGGCGCAGAGGCGTGGAAGATTTTTTTATTGTTCGCCGTGTCTTCGCGTCATAGCGTCTTGGCGTTTTTAAACATAACAAGATGGCCCTTTTATTAAAATTGTTCAAGCCAGGTTTTAATATCATCTGGTAAATTATCGCGGTTTTGGGGTGTTACTTCGATGAGTAGAGTATTCGGCAGGTTTTTAATCTCTTTTATAGCGCCGCCTGCTTTAGCGGCTATGGTTGCCACGGTGGGGATATCGCCTTTGAGAATGTTCTTCACAGCCTCGACGAAGCGGTTTGAAAGACATTCCATCTTTCCTATTTCATCAATAAGAAACACATCTGCCTGCTGATCTTTCACTTCGATTTCGGGTAATACCAAGTCCTCGAATTCCTCCACATTGACACCATATTTGCTTACTCGGTGTGACGATTTAATTGAGATATGGCTTAACCCCCCTTCCCTGCCCGAAAAGGTCTTGATTTTAAATCCTGCCCGATTTCCCTTCTCCCGCATTTCTTGGGTAACAAATCCGCGTATGTTTTTATGTTTTATTTTTTCGGCAAGGCGGAGGATTAAAGAGCTTTTGCCACATCCTGGAGCGCCGGTTAGCAGGAGATGTTTTTGTTCAAATTTCCAGTTTTTATTCATGGTTGATGAGTTAGGGGCACCGACGTTAAGGCACCCATGAGATAGGGAGATTTGGGGCGGTTCGCGAACTGCCCCTACGTTCATTTACCATTTACCAAAAAATAATATAAAGCGCAACCGTTGCGATACATACAAAAGCGCCAAACCATTTGGCCGAGGGGCTGGGGGTCAGGTCGATGGTGCTTTGTATTTCGAATGTTACCGGTTTTGGAAGTGGACTGGTTTTTGTAATAATCGACATGGCGATCAATAAGATAATAAACGTGATGGCCATGTGATTCAGAAAGGCCATATCAGACCAGTACCAAAGCAACAAACCATATACGGGGATATTCAGCAGCATGGCTGTCAAAGCGGCTGAAGTGGGTGCTCTTCGGAAAATCAAACCAAAAATGAAAACAGTCACAATGCCGGGTGAGATGAATCCTTGGAATTTTTGAATGTATTCAAAAATTCCGCCGAATTTTGGATCATTTAAATTGGGAGCGATAATGCAACCAATGATCACGAAAACCGCTGTCATAATCCGGCCGATCAGGACAAGTTCTTTCGGCTTTGCTTGGGCTCGCCAAAGCCGTTGGTAGAGGTCGACGGTGAATATGGTCGAGGCCGAGTTTAACATCGAGTCCAGGCTGCTCATCACCGCGCCAAACAAGGCTGCGAACAAAATTCCGCGCAAGCCGATTGGAAGAATATTCTTGATCAATATTGGGTAGGCGCGGTCGGGATTATCAATCTGACCGGCGTATAACTGATAAGCCATAATGCCAGGGAAAACAATGATGAATGGGATCAGTAATTTCAAGAAAGCGGCGAACACGATCCCGTTTTGTCCATGGGCCAGGCTTTTCGCTCCCAGGGAACGCTGAGTAATGAATTGATTGAAGCCCCAATAAAAGAAATTAGGAATCCAGATGCCCAAAAACAGGGCCGTCCAGGGGATATCGGGATCGTCAGCGGGTAAAACCATGTGTAACTTATCCGCGTTCCTTTCGAAAAAAGTGCCAACACCGCCGACGGCATTGAAACCAAGCACCATAACCAGAGTCCCGCCGATCAACAAAGCCGCGCCCTGCAGCAAATCGGACCACACGACCGCTTTTAAACCGCCGTATATAGTATAGACCGCCGCCAAAATACCGATCATCCAAACACCGACTGTCAAATTAAAGTCGAAGATCGCAGTCAGTGTAATCGCGCCCGCATATAGCACGGAGGCGATAGCCACGACGACATACATAATCATGAAGTAGACCGCCATAAGCATACGGGGAGCGATTCCGTAACGATGCTCCAAAAATTCCGGCATCGTGTAGATGCCTAACCGTAGAAAATGCGGCAATAAAAATAATGCTATCACCACCAAGGTTATTGCCGCGATCCACTCATAGCTGGCAATCGCCAAACCG
>CAZXSQ010000525.1:0-4210 GCA_964643335.1 uncultured bacterium | reverse complement strand
AAAAGGATTGCCTAATCGGGCATCATTACCTATAATTTTATTTTTATGCATAAATTTCAGGTATTAAAAACAAACGGAGGATTTTTCATGTACGCTATTATACAAGCTGGGGGTAAACAATACCAAGTTTCTCCTGGTGAAATTGTCGATTTAGAAAAAATTCCCGGTGAAGTGGGTGAAGAAATCGCATTAGAAGATGTTTTGCTGGTAAACGATGATGAAAACATTCTCGTGGGAACTCCGCAAGTTGATGATGTATCGGTCAAGGCCAAAATACTCGAACAGGGTAGAGATAAAAAAATCACCGTCTTTAAAATGAAACGGCGCAAACAGTATCGGAGAAAGCAAGGTCATCGTCAGGAATATACCCGCTTACGAATTACAGATATTATAACACCAGGCGGCAGTCAACCAGTTAGCGAACCTGAAGCGGAATCGGCATTAGAAGAAACAGAGAGCATATAAACAACAGCTGTGAAAAACTCGCCTTAAGAAAAATAGGCAAACAAAAAAAACACGGGTCTTGTGCCCGTGTTTTTTTTTTATTATTTGAATGTTTTAGATTAAAGTTTAATGCCGGCGGCCACCGCCTCGACCGGAACGTTCACGGGAATGAGAAGACTTTCCGGAGTTGCGACCGCCACGGCCTCCACCGCGTTCACTCCGATATTCACTGGCCGGAGTGCGTCCCAAATCCCGGTCTGCCTGCCTTTTGCTTAAATTGATTCGTCCAAAATCATCGATTTCAATGACTTTCACTTCCACTTCGTCTTCTTCTTTAAGCACATCGGTCACATGTTCCACCCGTCGCTCAGCCAGTTCGGAAATATGAACCAAACCTTCCTGTCCAGGCAAGATTTCGACAAAGGCGCCAAAATTCACGATCCGGGTGACTTTTCCCTTATATAACTTTCCAACTTCGACTTCTTCAGTCAGGTAATCAATCCATTCGCGTGCTTTTTTACAAGCCTCCTCATCGCTTGAGGCTATCACCACACGGCCATCATCATCAATATCAATTTTAGCACCAGTCTCGGTAATAATTTTCCGTATCGTTTTACCACCGGGGCCGATGACATCACGAATTTTATCGATAGGGATGGTCATCATTTCAATCCGTGGGGCATAAGGACTCATATGCTCACGCGGCTGAGCAAGGACTTTATCCATCACATCCAGAATATACATTCGTCCTTCATTAGCCTGCTGGAGAGCTTTGGACATGATTTCACGGGTAATACCTTCGACTTTCAAATCCATCTGGAAAGCGGTTATTCCATGCCGGGTTCCGGCTACTTTGAAATCCATGTCGCCAAGATGGTCTTCAAGCCCCAATATATCCGAAAGTACAGCAACTTTGTCAATTTCTGTGATCAATCCCATCGCAATTCCGGCAACAGCGGAATCCAGAGGAACCCCGGCATCCATCAATGACAATGAACCTCCACATACACTCGCCATGGATGAGGAGCCGTTGGACTCAAGGATATCGGACACAATTCGAATTGTATAAGGAAAAGAATCATAATCGGGTATGACAGGAGTCAAGGCTCTTTCAGCTAAAGCCCCATGACCTATTTCCCGCCGTCCAGGGCCACGAATGGGTTTCACCTCCCCCACACTAAAGGGAGGAAAGTTATAATGCAGCATAAATTTCTTATAGTACTCTTCGGTTAATCCATCTACTTTTTGTTCATCGGATATAGTTCCCAATGTAGTGGTAGCCATGGCTTGAGTTTGTCCGCGAGTAAACAGTGCAGAACCGTGAGTGCGCGGAATCAATCCGACTTCACAATTAATCGGCCGTATTTCATCCACTTTTCGATTATCAGACCTTAGTCCTTCATTAAGGATCCGCTGACGGACAATATCTTTTTCAAGATCGTGGCAAGCGTTCATTACTTCCCGCTCAGCCAGGGTCACCTGTTTTTTGTATTCCATTAAAGCTTCCACATCACCGGGGCTAATTTCACCTTCGGCAATCGCCCGCTGATACTCCGCTTCCATTTCTGTTAAAATTTGCTTTTTAACTTCCTCAACTGCCAAATCCAGCGCATCCTGCCGTTGCTGTTTATCTGGAATAACATTGGCCTCTTTGATCTTTTCCACGGCGAGTTCTTTAACACGATCACGAGTTTTTTCATCGATTTGAGGTGGTTCAAATTCTATTTTGGGTTTGCCGCATTTTCCTTTCAATTCATCTACACAATCGATGACATCCCGCAGCACCTCCTGGGCCAGATCAAGGGCTTCCAGGAGTACCTCTTCCGATTCTTCCTTCGCTCCCCCCTCGACCATCATGACCGCATTTCTTGAACCGGCAATGGTCAAATTCAATGATCCCTGCTCGGATTGCGCCACAGTCGGGTTGACTATCAACTGACCAGCCACTCTGCCAATTCTCACAGCACCAATGGAGCCGCGGAAGGGAATGTCAGAGACCCCCAAAGCGGCAAATGCGGCAATCATTGCGCAGATATCGGGATCATTTTCTTGATCGAAGGAGAGGACATGAACCAGACACTGTACTTCATTATTAAATCCTTCGGGGAACAAAGGCCGAATAGGCCGATCGATACAGCGAGAGGTTAACGTTTCTTTTTCCGAAGGCCGCCCTTCTCTCTTATAAAAGCCTCCCGGTAGTTTTCCTGCTGCAGACCGGCTTTCACGGTAATCTACAGTCAATGGGAAAAAATCAATACCTTCTCTTGTGCATGGAGCCATCGTAGCAGCTGCAAAAACCATAGTTTCGCCATGCTGCACAACAACGGATCCATTCGCTTGACGCCCAACCCGTCCACTTTCAATGACGAGTTTTCTGCCGGCGATTTCTTTTGTAACACTTACAACCGTACTCATATGGGGATTCCTTTCTTCGGGAATAATGGACTGTGTGACGTTTTGGTTGAGAAGGAAGGTGCATGTACCTTGAAACACTCACTTCAAAGGGGAATATACCCCAAAGTAAGAAAAAGGAATAAGACGAAGAAAGTTCCACCAACACCCAGACTAGGGAGAGAAAAGTTTGCAGAAACCTTTTTCTTCCTAATCGGGGTGGCGGGAAACAACTTTTGTTTTCAATCTCTTACCAAAACGAACACGGTCGCAATCTTTTTTCGTTTTTTTTAGCGGCGGAGTCCTAATCGATTGATTACCTCTCGATACCGGTTAATTTCCTTCTTCTTGAGGTAATCCAGCAATCTCCGGCGTTTACTAACCATCATCAGCAATCCTCGCCGAGAGTGATGGTCTTTTTTGTGTAGTTTAAAATGTTCTGTTAAATTCCGAATTCTTTCCGAAAGAATGGCGATTTGAACTTCAGGAGAACCAGTATCCGTACCATGATTTTTGAAATTTTCAATCAATTCATGCTTCTTATCGGTTTTGATGGACAAAGTTCTACCTCCTTTTTAGGTAAAAGCTATTTTAAATCGATTTTTTATATTAAAGCCGATTTATCTTATTATTCAACGAAACACCTTCACCGGTTTGACAACGCGCAAATTTCCGGCGAGTTCATCCAATTGACTTGATGCCATCAATGCGCGGCCGACTCCAATCAAGGATCCATCCCGGGTATTCACCCGCACCAAATCACCGGAATGAAAATCTCCCCGCCGACGGGTAATCAAACCACCGGGTAAAGGCCGTCCACAATGCAGGGAAGCCCTGCCTTCCGATCCAACGGAAACCGAAGGCAAAGAAGCAAGAGCTTCGTTCATTCCACACAAGACGTTCTGGATGTCTTCCCTTGAATGTAATTTATCAAGATCAACAGACTTATCCAGTTTGAATGAACCGCACCGAATCCGTACCAGATCGGACATAGCCGCACCACTATCCAATGCTTTCCCAAGATCATGACATAACGTCCTAATATATGTGCCTTTACTGCATATGACCCGGAAGCGGATATAAGGCAATTGGATAGACTGCAAGGTTAAATCATAAACATGTATTTTACAGGGTTCTCGTTTGACCTCAACCCCTTTTCGCGCTAACTTATACAGCCGTTTTCCCTTATGGTGTTTTGCTGAAATCATCGGGGGAATCTGATACTGCTCCCCTTTAAAACGTTCAAACACCTTTTGAACATCTTCTTCAGAAATGGAGGGAACCGGGGGTTCGGAAACGAGCTGACCGGTGGTGTCCTGGCTGTCCGTAATCAAGCCCATCCGCATTTCAACCGAGTATTCCTTATCTTGAGCGG
>CAZXSQ010000524.1:0-4211 GCA_964643335.1 uncultured bacterium | reverse complement strand
CAGGAATAGTAAAAAACGGCGAGACGGTTGAAATTCTCCCCGCAGCAAAAACCGCAAGAATACGAGGCCTTCAGGTTTTTCTCGGTGATGCAAAAGAAGGTCTCGCCGGACAATGCGTCGCTCTTAACCTGGCCAATGTTCATCAGAACGATTTGGATCGAGGAAGCGTTATTGCAACGCCCGGTTATTTCAACTCGCATACCTCCTTTATCGTAAAGTTGAAGGCTTCTTTATTTATTGGCAAACCGGTCCATCATGCCTCAAGAATCCGTTTCCTTACTGGCACCTCGGAAATACTCGGGAAAGTGCGTCTGCTTGAAACAGATGAACTAAACCCGGGTGAAGAAACCTTTGCGCATGTGTTGCTAGATCAACCGGTCACTGCCTTTCTCCGTGACCGGTTCATTTTAAGAATGGAAACACCACCCACAACAGCCGGCGGGGGTACAATCGTAGACTGTGGAGCGAAGCGGGTAAAACGGAATCACGAGGCTTTAATCCATAAATGGGACAAGCGTTGGAAAGCCTTTGATTCAGACGTTGATTTCCTGAAAGTGTTGATGCAGGAAAATCCATGGAAACCGGTAACCAAGCATGAATTGTCCTTTATGACCGGTTTTCGCCTGGATGAAGTGGAAAGAATTATTCATCCGCTTACCGAACAAGGTGAACTAATTTTCATCAATGATAAACTACTACTATCTGCTAGCCTGGAACAAGCCTTTCAAAAAGTATTGGAAATGCTAGATTCACTTCACAAAATCCATCCGGAACGTTTTGCCTTTTCACAAAAAGAAATTCTCGATCACATGAAGGTGTACGAAGAGATTATTGAATCGGTTTTATCCAGTTTGGTTGATAATAACAAAATAATTCTGACGACAGGTGGTTACCGAGCAGCCACAGCAATACAGGTTGATCCACGAATTGAAGAGACAACAAATCGCCTGGAAAAAATACTTCTTGAAGAAAAATTTCAAACTTCATCTCCTGAACAACTGGCCGATAAAATCCAAAAACCATTCAAAGATGTTGAAAAAGCATTGCGCTTTCTTAATGAACAAGGAAGCATCCGCCGCTTGACCGATAAGATTTATCTTCATGACAATCATGTTCAATGGGCAAAGGATGAATTAATTAAAGCCATCAAACGGGACGGTTTTTTTGAAACCCACAAATTTAAAGAAGTGATCGGCAGTTCAAGAAAATATGCCATCCCTTTGCTGGATTATTTCGACTCAATCGGCCTAACGAGGCGAATTGGCGGAAGCCGTTACCTTTGTGAAAAAAGGTAACCATCTGAATCATTGTTTGTACTTTCCTGCATAAGAGCCTTTGAGTCCGTCCGATGTGGGACAGGCTTTGGTGCATTCAAGGCACAAAATACAATCAGCTGGGGCCTTATAAATCACGCCTCGTGGCTCTTCCTGCAAATCCACATCCACCGGACAGGCTTCCGTGCATTCACCGCATTGTGGGCAGGACTCCGTATCGTGCCGTAAGGCAAAAGCAGAGAGGGGGTTGAGCAAAGCGGTAATGGCACCAATTGGGCAAAGCTTTCGGCAAAAAAAGCGTAATGAAGAAATGGCCAGCAGAATCACAAGTCCCAAAATTGAAAAACGAATAACCGCTCCCCAGAATGAGGTAAAACCGCCCTGCATTACTGCAAACGGAAGACTGGCCTCGATGGCCGCCGCCGGACACAACCGGCAAAAGTACAATGGAGAGTCCAACCCCCCTATAACGGGTACAGCAATCACAAGCAAAGCTAGAGAAATATACTTGCCGAACCGCAATGGTCTCCAAAGGGTAAATTTTGGACCAGGTATTTTATACAACATCTCTTGCAAAAATCCGAATGGGCATACCCAGCCGCACATTGCACGCCCCAGCAACGCACCGAATAAAAGCAGCGTACCAATCAAGAATACCGGAAAGATACCAATGGACAGGTAATGCCCCAATATACCGATGGGACAAGAAAAAGCCGCTAACGGGCAGGAATGACAATTCAAAACCGGCAGACAAAGCCATTTTGCCTGGAACAACGGTCCTAGCGATAGCGCAAAAATTGACCCTGTCTGAAACCATCTGCGTTTTTTCATTTGTTTATTGGAGACGGCTGTGAACGCACAACCGCAAAAGATTTTTATACTCACGTAGGGCAGGCTTTTGGCCCTTCCTGCAACGCTAATGGATCGTAAGTGTAATAAAGCGAACCGTCCTTCGCTCTATTGACTCCTCCAAATGTGGCGTTGAAAATCATCTGTGGATCGGAAATATTTTCATAGAGTGCAAATAAGTCATTTGGATCGTCGGGAGGAGACTCATAAACTTTGTAGCTGGTATGCGCAGTTCCAAAATAGATCAAACACAAAGCGGCAATGCCCGCTATGGCAGGGACACAAATTCTATATCGAACAAATTTCGCAACCATTCCGCTCCCTAAGGTGTTACTCTATAGAGAGTAATCATTCTTTTACTCACCGCCAAGTGTTTTAAATACTTTTCAAAAAAAATATCTTGCTTTTATAATCCTTTTTTTATTATTACGTGTTTGGAACGTTTTACGTAACAAGGAGAAGCACCAAAGTTTGATGAGAGGTAGTAATATACCAAGACAAAAAAAACTTCAGGTCACGTTTTAATTTCGCTGAAATAAGATGAGGAGATGTGTTCAAGAATTTCCCAGGTAATTTCAGAAGGCAGATCGTTGAAAAAACAATAATCACTGATCAAATCTGTAAGATCACGGGGGTCACACGCTCGTAAAATACGTTTCTGGGCTTTGTAATACCTTTTGATCAACGCGTCCAAATCAGCGGGATTGTAGGCGAAATTCTTTTTTTTGCATTCCGATTCGAATATCGATTTATACGTTTCAACTGTAGGCTCTCCAATAAATACTTTATATCGGATCCGGCGAAGAAACGCCTCATCTACCAGGTCTTTGGGGTTCAGATTGGTGGCAAACACCACGAGCTGTTCGAATGGAATTGAGAACTTTTTCCCCGTATGAAGTGTTAAAAAATCAATTTTTTCTTCCAGAGGTATGATCCACCGGTTCAAAAGGTCTTTCGGTTTGACCAGCTGCCGTCCGAAGTCATCGATGACAAATACTCCCCCATTGGCTTTCATTTGTAGAGGCGCTTCGTAATATTTGGTGGTGATGTTGTAACGTAAATCAAGCATATCCAAGGTCAATTCCCCTCCAACGATGACCGTTGGGCGTTGACATAAGACCCATCGCTGATCCCCTCGAGTTTTAGGATACAAGAACGCTACTTCCTGTGACGTTTCATCCGATTCGATTTGTTTGTGAAAGACCGGATCGTAAATGCGGATGATACTCCCACCGGCCAGCAAGGCGTGCGGAATGGCAACATGCCCACCATGTTGATCAAGATACCGTGCTATTTCTTTAGCAATAGTGGATTTCCCTGTACCCGGAGGGCCATATAAAAAGCAGGATTTGCCCGAACGGATCGCAGGCCCTATCTGTGAAAACAAGTCGTCATCCAAGATGAAATTTTTCCAGGCCTCGCGTAGTTTTTCTTCCGTAACCGGTATTGTTTTCAGATCCTGTTCCCTGACATATTGTCCATATTGATCGAGTGGAACGGGAGCGGGGCCTGTATAGGTATCCAGTTCTAATAAATCCCGAGCGTACTTCCGCCCCTGTTCTGTAAGTGCAAACTTATCGGTGGAATTTCCCAATCCTTGACCGCCGCGCTTTTCTACATAAGTTCTGGCGAGTAATTCATCGAGAAATGAATCAATTAAAAGAAAAGGCAATCGAATTTTGTCCGCAATCTCCCGGCCGCTTAAAGTCCCAAATCGGTAAAGATGTTTGACCATCAGGTCTCTGACAAACGAGGAAGACAGACCTGACTCCTCCAGAGTTCCTGGTGCAGAAGGCATGTTGAGATCCTTCATTGAAGCGGTACTGGAATAATCGAATTCAAAGGATTTGGTATTTTCTAAATTCGTTTCCAATTCTTTCACTGGCTTTGCACCTCATCAACCTGCAGAGATAATTGAGGAATATTTGTTCCTTCTTGTTGGTCACATGTTTTCAACAAATTTTGTTTCGCCTTGACGGCGCTTTCACCACTCATCCCTTCCCCTTGTGGAAATACTCTCACCACCACTCGGCGATTTCCAGCACGCCGGTCATCAATCCAGTTTGTTTGAGTTGGGCGGGTTTCCCC
>CAZXSQ010000523.1:0-4238 GCA_964643335.1 uncultured bacterium | reverse complement strand
AACCGGTAAAGGAAGATTCATGTGAATTCTTAAAAGAATCCACTCTTCTAAGATTTCTTCCAGTTCCCTGCGGCAGGTTTCCAATGTTTCTGCATTACTATATACTCCTCTGCATTCAGGTATTTCACCATAATAACTTCCATCATCGGCTAAGATTTCATACCGCGCATATTCCATTGCTTTCTCAATATATTTTGTAAGCATCTTGTGTATTCTCCATTTTTTATATCAAATGAGCATTTCAATATTGAATTATCATTTCTACTAACCAGATTTTATTTTAACCTTAAATCACTCTCAATTCCATATGTTGTCATTGGTTTATGTATACGTTATAATGTAAACGTTTAAGGAGATAATTATGGATAAGATTTTTTCTGCCAGAATTGATGAAGCAGTCATTCATCGCATTGAAGCACTTTCTCAACTTTTGGGAACATCCAAAAAAAAACGTCCTGGAGAGTGCCATTTCAGTTTATGCAGAGCAAGTTGAAAAAGAAAAAAATACGAGTGTGTTTGAGCAGACGTGTGGCGCTTGGCAACGAAGTGAATCACCGGAAGAAACTGTTAATAAGGCACGTGAAACATTTCGAAGATCAATGAAACGATATCACAATGATTAAAACTTATATTGATTCGGATGTACTAACTTTTACTTATTGATCGTTTAGAACACAAATCCTCATACCAGGATAGTAATTTCTGCAGTTCTTTCTCGCGGCTGCCGCGGGTTACTACAATGTCACGGTTTTTTTCTCCCCAGGTTTTGGCTTCTTCCCAATGTTCCCGAATATAAATCATGGCTTCGGACAAGTCATTCACATCGCCTGCTTGGACTAATAGCCCGTTCTCTTTATGGGTGACCCACTCTCGGTTAGCGGGAAGATCCGTCACGATCACCGGAAGCCGCGCTGCAAACGCTTCAAGCAATGATAGAGCGGTGCTGTCTGTCGAAGGCACGGAAACAAAGGTGTCCGCAGAAAGCAATGCGGCAATAAGCCGGTCCCGCTCCAGCCAGCCGGTAAAAAGTACCTGCTCATCGATACCCAAGCCGGTGGCAAGTTTCATCAATTCATCATAGAGGATATCCTGTCCGGCAATGACAAGACGGCTGCCGGACAGGAAAGGCAAGGCTTGCGCAAAAGAACGAAGAATAATATCAATATTATAAAGTGATCGCAGTCTGCGGTTGCTCAAAAAAACAAAATCAGCAGTCCACCGAAAATAATTCCGTTCTTCCTCTGATACACTGACATCGAATTGCTTTAAATCAACCCCCCATTGCAGCAGCCGGATATCCGGATTTTTGCCGGCAAAAGATCGGGCGGTAGTGCACAAGGCTTCAGCGTCGGCTGTAATTAAATCCGCACGGCGCAGACTGAAAGAAACCATAAAACGGACGAAAGGATTTTTATGCGCAAACACATTCAGATCGGTCCCCCAGGCTGTCATCACAAGTGGCTTAAAGCCTGTCAATCCTCCCCAAAAACCATACCCGGTCACGTTGTGTGCATGAACGATATCCGGCCGCCAGTTCTCGATCGCCTTACGCACATTCGCCGCCGCATACAAATGACGCAGCGGCCCCAGCCCATGCCGTGGAGCCACCTGTATTACCTCGCTTTCCGGCGCGTGATCCGGTGTGTCGGTCAAAAACAGTATGTCATGTCCTTGGCTGCGAAACCAGTCAACCATAAAATGATTATGGATGGAATTGCCATCTCCAATGTAACAAATTTTCATAATTAATTATTATCACCAAGAGTACCTGCGCATGTTCTTTTTGACTATATTCCCACATTGAATGATTGTATCATTGAAGATAGTTTTGCACGAATCCCATTTGAGATTTTTGGGAAAAGAGAAAGTGGAAAAATGTAAAATGGACAGGCGGGACGCCTGGTCTACCTTTTTAGATAAAATTATTTATTGGGAGGTTTTATAGATGTACAGTTTTTTTATTCTGCTCATGATGGCATTGATGCCATTGCACTCCATCGCCGTTGATAAACCAACGGAAAAAGAAGCCCATGCGGCCCTGCAAAAAGCTGTTGAGTTTTTTAGCGAAGAAGTTTCCGTTCAAGGGGGGTACGTATGGCGTTACAGTGCGGATCTGTCGAAACGCGAAGGGGAAGGAAAAGTCGGCCCAACAACGGCTTGGATTCAACCACCCGGTACACCTTATGCCGGTACAGCGCTAATCGAATTGTACAAACTGACCGGGAATGAATACTACCTGAACGCGGCACGGGAAACAGCTATGGCTCTAGTCAAAGGACAACTGCATTCTGGCGGCTGGTATAACAGAATTGAATTCGATCCGGAGGATCGCCGCCGCTATGCCTATCGAGTGGATGGCCCACTTTCGAAAAAGGCGAGAAATACCACCACTCTGGACGATGACATGACCCAATCGGCATTACGTTATCTCATGCGATTTGACAAGGTCACCAATTTCAAGAATAAAAAAGTCCATGAAGCCGTGATGTATGGCCTGGAAAGTTTGCTCAAGGCCCAGTTTCCTAACGGTGGCTGGCCGCATGTTTACGATGAACCGGTTGATCCAAGCCGATATCCTGTCAAAAAGGCAAGTTACCGTTCTGATGACAAGCACACGAGGATTAAAGAACATTGGCGGCTGTATACCATCAACGACGATTTAATGAGTGATGTCATCGATACTCTGGCGCTTGCTCATCGAATCTATGATGACGGAAAATATATGCAAGCGGCAAAAAAAGCCGGTGATTTTTTGATCCTCGCGCAAATGCCCGAACCACAGCCAGGCTGGGCGCAGCAGTACGATTTTGATATGCATCCCGCCTGGGCGCGCAAGTTCGAGCCGCCTTCTATTACCGGTGGTGAATCCCAAAACGTTATTATGACCTTGATGGATGTTTATGAATTAACCGGCGAGCAAAAATATCTAAAGCCAATCCCCAAGGCGCTTGCATATTATAAACGATCTCTGCTGCCCAGCGGCCGCCTGGCTCGATTTTACGAGTTAAAGACGAATAAACCCCTTTACTTTACCCGCGAGTATAAGTTGACATATAACGATGACGATCTTCCCACTCACTACGGTTTCAAAGTAAGTTCAAGGCTTGATCGAATTGAAAAACGTTACAAATCCTTGAAGGCTTCCGACTGGTCTCCTCCCAAACATTCTGATAACTCTGTACCCAAACCATCACCGGAAACTGTCCGGCGAATCATTGATTCAATGGACCAACGCAGCGCTTGGGTGGAAGAGGGGCGGCTGCGATATTGGGGTGAAAATGATACGACAACACGGATCATCGATCCGCGAACCTTTGTCCACAATGCAAAAGTGCTGGCCCGGTATATCTACCATCTACGCTGAAAGTAAAAGTTAAGATTTATATGGACGTTGACCAGGTTCACACTTTTATGAGAAAATTCAATGAAGTGAAAGAAGGCGCTTGATTTTTCATTGATTGCTTCATTTCTTTCTCGAAGAGATCAAAATTATCAGGAACAATCTAACACATCGAAAGGATAAAAACGATGAGCGATAATGAATCTGTAAGTCGAAGACGGTTTCTGGCACGTACAACAATAGGAATGGCGGCGGCGGCAACCCCGATGATGGCATCCAAAAATATTTTGGGGGCGAACGAGAAAGTCACGATGGGATTGATCGGCGCCGGTGGCCGCGGGCGCAGTGTGATGCACGATCTTATCAAACAAGGGGCTGAATTTATCGCCATCAGCGAGATTTATGAACCGGAGGCGCAGAGAACACTCAGCGTACTCGACGAAAGCGTCAAGAATCATAAGGATTACCGGAAATTACTCGAACGCAATGACATAGACGCCGTTTTAATCGCCACCCCCGAACATCAGCATTGCACCCAGTTGATCGATGCCGTGCAAGCGAGCAAAGATACCTATTGTGAAAAACCCATGTCCAATTCGATTGAAGAAGGCTATAACACCGTTCAAAAAGTCCGCGAGACAGATCGAATCGTCCAAATCGGTATGCAGCGCCGCAGCTCGGAAACGGTGATGAAAACCAAAAAATTAATCGAGGATGGAACCATCGGCAAAATATATATGGTCAAAGCCTGGTGGAACTGGACCCTTTCACATAAATTGAATAACTCCCCCTTGGAATCCAAACTCGATTGGGAAGCCTTCTGTCATCCCAAGCGCAGTGTGCGTTTCGAGCCGATGAAATATCGTGAATGGCGCTACTTCTGGCCTTTCTCCGGCGG
>CAZXSQ010000522.1:0-4292 GCA_964643335.1 uncultured bacterium | reverse complement strand
AAGGTGAGAACAAGATTTTTTCGCATAGTAAACTCCTCAATTATCTTCTATTTTCAGTAAACGGATTCTTTGTTCTTTTATTACCACAATACCTTGAAATGATATCGGTTTTGAGAGAAAATTATTCCATACTTTTTGAACAAGTTCCATTTTTTGTTCACGTATCAGTACCACACCTAATTTTTTTTCACCTGCAGTTTTTAAGGCTAAAACCAGATTGGCAAATCGAATATCGCGTGTTACTAATATTTCTCCAGTAGAACGTAGACGGGTTAAGATTTCATCGTCAGGTAAACCAGGATGGATGTTCCTAATCCATACAGATTTATGCCCCTTTTCTCTTGCGCTCTGAGCCAAAATTTCTGGTAAGTTTTCATCAATCAGAAACCGCACTAGGCTACCTCTAGACCATACTGACTAAGCCGTGCGGCAAATTGCAGTGCCTGCCGAATATCTTCGGCTGATAAAAAAGGATACGCTTCAAGAATCGTCTTAAATGTATCTCCAGCAGCAATAGCTTCAACTATTATATATACCGGAAGACGTGTATTTTTTATTACAGGTTGCCCAAGCATAATATTCGGATTGATTTCGATCCTATCAAACATTTTCTTTCCTCGCACAAGTTTTCTATTTTATCATAGCATCATTCATATGGAGATTGTTCCCCTGATCCCCAAAAATGAGAAACATTTCCATACACTTATTATCATAAAAAAGTGAAAAAGCGATAGATGAATGAATAAAATTGTGATAATATACTGACAAAATCTGTGCAGAGGTTTCATCAATGAAATCAAAAGCTTTTACCTTGATTGAATTGCTTATTGTTGTCGCCATTATCGGAATTCTGGCAGCAATTGCCGTTCCGAATTTCTTAAACGCTCAGATTCGTGCAAAGATTGCTCGTTCGCAGGCAGACGCACAGGCCATTGGGAACGCTCTGGAAATGTACAAGATGGATACCAACGAATATCCCCCCGACGCGCGTTCAGGCCTATATGCCCATTTCTCTCTAAGATGGGGAAATGAACCGTCATCCGGAAGACACCTGACAACGCCGATTGCTTATATGGCTACCGTTCCTGCTGATCCCTTTAACAGCCAAGTTGCCTGGGAAGGATGGACGCCCTTTGGCAATGCCAAAGACACCGACGAAAAAGCGATGTACTTTCTCAATCGCAAGTACAATGAGAACGTCAATTCCTGGGAGCCAGGTTTGCCGTTTGAAGACAGGTTTCGCGGGGCGAATTGGCATATTTATTCAATCGGTCCGTCAACCATGTATGGCTGGCGTGCAGAACTGACCGCCTGCTGGCTCATGCCTTATGACTCGTCCAATGGACTGATCAGCCGTGGCGGTATTTGGCGTATTGGGTAAGAATCCGAATCGAAATGTTTGTGTAGAGTTAAATGCAAGCAGGATATCTTGCCTGCTTTGTTTATCTATCCAATACAAGGAGGAAAGTTATGTTTATTCAGAGAAGAATTTTCGTATGCTTTATCGTCTTGGCTTTGGTGCTATTCACTTCGGCCGCGTTTGCTCAACTGGCAATCATTGATTTTGACGGATCTATCGGAGGTGAAGATTATGATTTGGGCTGGATTGAAGGTCTTGCAGATGCCAATGGGTACTGGATGACAAATACCTTAGTTGAAGAGGCCTATTACGTGATTACCGATCCTGAGAATCCCGATAACAAATTATTCAGTATGGGTCTGGAGGAACCAAATGCAGCCGGTGGAGTTCCATGGGCGTTGTATGTTATGAATGATGACTCGCTTTTGCAGGAAGATGTCTATCTTCAAGTGGATGTCATGTTCCCAGATGATTCCGCTTTCATCGCCCAGGGAATCACATTAGCCGGTACTTTTTCTAATCCCTTGGATAATTGGGGAGCAAATCAAGTTCTTGTTGTTAATGATGCCAATGTCGATGTTTTCAATGCCCGTGATGCCGGCTCCTACACACATGACGTGGAAGTCGTTCCGGAAATGAATGTTTGGTATCGTTATTTAATTGAAGCGAATGTTCCCTCAAGAAGCTATGATTGGACAATAACCAATTTATCCACTGGCGAATCATTTGCTATAGCCACTGGTTATGCTTTTCGAGGTGACACGGAACTGCAAGCGGATGAGGGACTTGGCGTCATTGCCATGTGGAACCAGAACAGTGATCAGTGGTATGGCCTCACCTATATCGATAACATCATTCTTTCCAACGAACCAATCGAGGTGGACGTAAAGGATTGGATGATTCAATGATGAATTGAACATCATTATTCAACTAGTTTCTGGAAGGTCAAAATAATGTGAAAACTTCATCTTTTACTCTAATCGAATTGCTCATTGTGGTGGCCATCATCGGGATTCTGGCCGCCATTGCTGTTCCAAATTTTCTTAATGCTCAAACCCGCGCCAAGATTGCCTGCGAACTCTCTGATATGAAGGCGATCTCCAGCGGGGCACAGCAGATTCAATTGGATACAGGCCATATGCTTATCGATCCTTGGGATGACGACACTGATGAGGGCGATCGTATTGTGCTGGAAATCTTCGGCGGAGTGGGTTACGAGCCAGATAACATTGCCAGGCATACGGTGCATATTCTCGCGCCGTTAACATCGCCGGTTTCTTATTTATCTTCCATACCAATTGATCCATTTTTAGAAACAAGTGCTATCGACGCTGATCAGCGCGGATTTGGCAGTTCATTGACTACGTATTTGTATGTCGATGTTGATCCAAAAGTTCCTCTAACCGGCAGCAATAACAACAACATGAATCTTGCGGCTCTCGAACTCCCCGTGTGTGAATATCTTGGCGTTCAACCGTTGAAGATGGGGGACTTCGCCGTCGTCGGTGTTGGTCCTGACGGCATTCTCGGTTCCGCTTCCGGCATCAATCCTGACCGAGGCGTCCCTTACGATTCAAGCAACGGGCTGATAAGCGTCGGCGATGTCTATATGCGGAACGGCGGTAGTGTGAACCGGTGATCTATATTTTGGTAGCTCCACTATGAACTTAGGGGCGGTTCGCAAACCGCCCCTACTTTAAAATTTCATAAAATTTGGGGGAATTATGAAGGTTAAATTTTTTCTATATAACCTAATAATATTCATATTTCTTCTTTCATTTGGATGTGCTACTTATGAAAGAGCGCCGGTGGTATATCCCGCTCCAGAGCAAGTTCTTCAACGAGTGGCTGATCGGGTATTGGTTGATCATCCGGAACCGGTTCCATGGAATTGGGGAGAAGGGGTATTGATGGCTGGTATGATGCGGGCCTATGAGGAAACTCGAAACCCCGATTATTTAGAGTTTGTACAAAATTGGACGGATCATTGGAAGACGCAAGGTATTAAATCTTTACTGAATAAACGTGGATATTGCGGGCATTGGGGACCGGCTTATCCGGCGTTGCTGTTGTATGAAGAGACGAAGAAAGATTCCTATCTCGAGTTGGGCCAAGCTGTCATCGATTTTATCCAAAATGAGGCGGCGCGAACCAGTGATGGGGGATTGGATCATTGGCGTGATAACAAACAACTATGGGTGGATACCCTTTTCATGGCCTGCCCTCCGCTGGTCACTATGGGACGTCTTGTTCACAAGCCGGAACTTATTGAAGAAGCGGCCAGGCAACTGGAAATATATGCAAAACACTTACAAAATCCCAAAACCGGTTTGTTTTATCATATGTACAACGAGCGAACCGGTACACAAACAGATGAGTTTTGGGGACGAGGAAATGGCTGGGTGGCCATGTCGTACGTGACCGTCCTGAAAGCGTTAGGGACGCCAGCATCCCATCCCAAACGGTTCACCTCGGCATTCACAAATCTTGCTGCTGATTTTAAACAGCAGGCTAAAGCACTTATGAAATATCAAGATTCAAAAACGGGTCTCTGGCATACAGTGATCGACCGGCCGGATTCGTATTTGGAGACTTCAGCCAGTGCTATGATTTTATATAGCCTTATTCAAGGTCACCAAATGAAAATCATTGACGTTCCACATGAGATTGTCACAAAGACGTGGGAGGGAATCACATCGAAAATCGATCCATGCGGACGGGTCATCGATGTATCCGCCGGAACTGGCCCGGGAACCTATGATGACTATATTCAAATTGAACGTGGAACAGAAACGTGGGGAACCGGAGCGGTTCTTTTAGCGGCTTCCGAGTTATCCTTATGGCAGCCGTATCCCCGTTTTTGAATAGTCGTTTGTAAAGTATATTTACATGATCTTAAAAGTTTTCTGTTTGATCTTTGAATGAACTTTTG
>CAZXSQ010000521.1:0-4295 GCA_964643335.1 uncultured bacterium | reverse complement strand
ATAGTCACAATATTTTTTTCAGGAGAGCTCAGATATCGCAGCATGCTGTACAGGGTAGTCGATTTTCCGCTGCCCGTCGGTCCGGTAACCAAAAGTAAACCATAAGGATGGGATAGCAGTTCCTTGATTCTCTCCAGTTCATCCTCTTCCAAGCCGATTCGATCCAACCCGATGACAAGGGAGGATTTATCGAGAATTCGAAGAACGATTTTTTCCCCGAACGTCGTCGGAAGAGTCGAGACACGCACATCGATCAAGCGGCTGCCGATGGTAATCGAAAACCGGCCGTCCTGCGGCAGCCGTTTTTCGGATATATCAAGATTGGCCATGATTTTCAAGCGGGAGGTGATCGTTGCACCCAGATGCTTTGGCGGGGTTAACACTTCGTGGAGCACACCGTCGATACGAAACCGAACACGGCAGACATTTTCACTGTGCTCGACGTGAATATCGCTGGCATTTAATTTCACGGCCCGAAAGAGCATTTGATTGACGAGCCGAACAGCTGGCGCACTGTCTTCCTCTGTTTTGGGTAATTCCCCCTCAAACGAATCGATTACTTCCTGAATTGACTGGGCCACGGAGTAGTATTCATCCAAAGCCCGTTGGATAGCGCTTTCAGTTGAGAGAATACAATTGATTCGATAGCCGGACTCCCGCTGGAGTTCATCGATGGCTACCAAATCCAATGGATCGGACATAGCCACCGTCAATTCCTGTTCTACTAAAAAAATTGGAATAACATTATGGCGTCTCGCCAGGCGTTCGGGTATCAATTCAATGACTTGCGGATCGATCAAGAAATCATCCGAACTCATACACGGAATATTTAATTGTTCGGATAATATTTCCGCAATTTCCTGCTCAGACAACAATCTCATCCGTTTGATGACTTGCCCCAGTTTTTCCATTGGGGTTTGTTGAGCAAGGGCGGTTTTGAGCTGGGGTTCTGTCAGGCGACCGCTTTGAATCAAGATGTCACCCAGGCGTTCTCGATGCGCTTTCCTCATAAGTTTGCCGTAAATTCTGATTTAATCCAAAAGTAACGATTGTAGACGAGTTAATTCCATCACTTTCCGGATAGAAGAATTGGCTCCTACTACTCCGTATCGAATCTGCTCCGGAAGTTTTTTCTTCAGCTTGACAAAAATTCCTAATACAGAACTGTTTACTAAATTCAATTCATGCAAATCCAAGATCAATTGAAGAGTCTCTTCATCGAGCGCGTTAATCGTATCTTCAATAAATTCTTCACTGCTTTCGGGCTCTCCAAAAAAAGCCAGTTCATTGGAGAGAAACCTGATACGTAATTCATCTCCGGATTTTTCAATTTTGTAAATATTTTCCTTATCCATATATGTTGTGTTCGACCTTTATATCATATCAATTCGTTCTGTCTTACCATTTCTTATTCAATAAACTGCGCATGTTCTTTTTTTCTTCCTTGTTTTTCTCCGATTCGGATTCAGTGGCAGAATTTTTCCACAATATTTCTGACTGTGCCATCTCTTCGATAACTTTTTCTTGTTCCTTGTTGGGAATGGCCGCTGAATTGGGTTCAAAAAACAGGAAGCCTTCTTCATTCGAGATAATTTTAGGTGTGATTAAGATTATCAGTTCCGATTGTTCTACACTCTTCCGGTTCTTTCGAAACGCGCCGCCCAACAATGGAATATCCGATAAAAGAGGAATACGCGTCTTTTGGTTATTATCCTGAGCCGAGAAAATACCACCGATGACGACCGTATCGGAATCCCGAAGCGTGACAAAGGATTCCACGGTGTTAATATCAAGAGGCGGCACACCACTAATTTCGGGCTGTGCGAAATTCACCGTATCGTTCCGTATGCGGATGCTGAGGCTGATCAACGCATCCACCAAAACTCGCGGCGTGACACCCAGTTCAAGTGCAACCTGCCGTTCCCGAAATGTGGTATTTCCATTGATATCCAATCCGGAAGGAATTTGGATTTCCTGACCGGATGCGATAAACGCCTCTTTGTTGTTTTGTGTAACAACACGCGGGCTGGATAAGACCCGAGCGTCGCCGCCCTCGATAAGAGCGGAGAGGGTCACATTGAAATTGCGTAATTGACTTGTGAAATTCTGGCTTTCCCTATTAGATTCTATCACAAAGTTTCCCGGTTCGTTTCGTTCCCGGGTTCGGATAAAATTAAAATCTCCTGTATTATTGAATGTATAGATTCCACCCCAGTCAATGCCCAAATCCCGCAATACTTCCGTACGCACTTGGATAAATTTCGCTGTAATCAAAAGTTGAGCGACGGGCTGGTCAAGTATATCAATTATTTGAGAGGCCTTCTCCACAACATGAGGAGCGCCGGTTAAAATAATCCGATTTGTGCGAATATCTTTTGCGGCCATCAATTCTTCTTCACCGAAGGCTTCTTTTAAAATCTCGTCAAGTTGCTGTTCCTGATCTTCCGTTTCTTGACCTGTTCTTTCTCCCGTATACCCATATGGTGAAGCCGTCATTCTGCCTCTTTGTGATCCTTGAAAACCTCCTCCTGCACCGGTCAGCTGGCCACCCATGTTGCGGGACAGCATCGTTGATCCTAAAGTGATATATTTGAGTTGAATAATTTTGGTTTCGGTTGCTTCCGCTTTGGAGGGAATTGCTTCCGGTACAAATACATACAATAAATTCCCTTCTCTTCGGTATTCCAATCCTTTCGTTTTCAGCAAAGCGTTCCAGGCTTCATGAGGAGTAACATCCTGCAGGTATAAATTCACAACGCCGGTAACATTTTCATCGACGACCAGATTGATATGAGTTAGTTTGGCCAGCAATCGCAATGCATCCGCCAGTTCGATATCGGGCATATTCAGGGAGATTTCCTCTTCTGTTGAAACAGGAAGTTCTTGATCAGCCGATTCCGCATCAAGCCGGTAAGGAGTAAGTACCAGCGAAGCAAGCAGTAGGAACATTATGCCGTTTAATTTGGTTCTGTTCATTTTATTCGTTTGATTCCATATCCCCTATGTTCAAAAATTTATCCAAAATTGGATCCAAAAAATTCTGGTAATATTGTAGTTTTTGGGATAATTCCGAAAGTTGTTCCATACTTTCATTCATCCCGCTTCCACTGGGCTGCTTTGGAAGGGATGGTGCCCATGGATTATTGACCCTTGGCCTTGGTGTTTTTTTCTTCGGGTTCAATGGATCGATTGTACGATAAAATACTTGGTTCCCTTTTTTCAATGACACTTTGTCCAAAGAAATGGATATGACTGTGTATCCAACAAGGGTCTCATTCTCCGTCACAATTTGATCCCCAAACATAGCCATCTTTTCACCGTTACTTGCCAAAACGATTGCGCGGAGATCATCAATAATGACCGGGATGACTGGCTGTGACATCCCTGCAAGATTTAAAAAATTGCTCGCATTCGGAATCGCTTGAGGTGAAATTTGTTGTTCACAACCCGGTGGAGTGGGAACGATCTCGGGTCTCGTGGGTTTAAAGGGATTCCTCTCGAACTGCAAGGTTGAATCGTTAGCCTGAAGAAAAAAATGCAACAATATAATAATGATGTACATGATTATTCCACTGTATTCACTTGTTTTTTATATAACCGCAAGGATAACGTTCCTTCGATAGTATCCTGATCGTTCCCTCGAACCTTCATTCTCCAGCGTGTGACGTGAGAAGCGCATGGTGAATTATCCAACCGGCTGAGCAAACGGATAATACGATAATATGAGCCATATAAATCCACTTCATAAACATATTCATCGATCGATTGGAGTGCCAATCCTTTTTGGACGCGAAATTGGACAAAGGGGGAATTGGTTTGTTCATTTTGTTTAAAAATGTTGAGTAGTTTGGTTTCATTGCAGTCCGTTACCTTGTTGATCCATTCTTCGTCTTCAAAATTGATCTTCGCTTGTTCCTGCTTTAGAGTTTTGATTTCTTTTCGTACTTTCGGAATTTGTCCAATCATCTCATTCCACA
Source organism: uncultured bacterium (assembly GCA_964643335.1). Classification (GTDB taxonomy): domain Bacteria; phylum Hinthialibacterota; class Hinthialibacteria; order Hinthialibacterales; family Hinthialibacteraceae; genus CAZXSQ01. The sequence continues at coordinate 318 of CAZXSQ010000521.1, read as the reverse complement.
ATTCTGTCTTTTCGCGGAGACCCTTCAATTCTTTCCGAATAGAAGAGATTTTTTGTATCGAGATCACTTCCCCACGATCGATGATTATATAGGCAAGTAAACCAACCATAAGGTAGAGCAATATACAAAGCCGCTGATCCACCGGTTGTTCCAATTGTTTAAGCAAAAAACGGAGCATTCCCTGTACTTGCCTTTCTCATATTATTGTGAAACCGTGTGTGTAAATTGAAGTGATACAGAGAAACGTATTTCCTGCTTCGATTCCAATAATGTCACATTGTTGATCAACAAATTATAAAAGTCCTCGTTTTTCATTAA
>CAZXSQ010000520.1:0-4320 GCA_964643335.1 uncultured bacterium | reverse complement strand
GATGTAGTCGCTGATTCGGAACGTTCGGAAGGTGAAAGAACCGGACGCGATCCTTATGATGTTCTGACTGAGCTGGCTCAACAAGCCCCAATCGGCAGCGAAGGGCTCATCTTCCTTCCCTACCTGACTGGTGAGCGCACGCCACACAAAGACCCTTACGCGCGCGGCGGATTCATCGGGTTGAACATACGTCATCAACGCAGCCATTTAATCCGTTCCGTGCTTGAAGGCATCACATTCGCCATGCGGGATAGTTTGGAGATTATTCGTTCACAAGGCGTGGAAATCAAAGAAGTGAGGGCAACCGGGGGTGGTGCTAAAAGTGCATTCTGGAAACAACTGCAGGCGGATATTTACGGATGCGAAATAACTACAATCAGTTCAGATCAAGGACCCGCACTCGGAGCAGCGATCATGGCGGGCGTTGGAACCGGCGTTTACAACTCCATCCCTGGAGCCTGCGATGCCATCATCTCCATTGTGGAACGAACCGAACCAGATGCTTCACGGGTAAGTGAATACAACGATTATTATGATGTCTACCGATCACTATATCCACAAATTCGAGATGCCTGCCACGCCCTATCCAAAAAAGTAGCTTCCTGAAAAGGAGTGGGATGAGGCAACGAATCCCACCTTTCTACCGTTTATAGTATAGATCAAAGTTTTTCGAAAGGTAACACAATTTTCACCCAGAGGCAACTGGACATCACCTGGATGGATAACATAGCCGATCTCAATTCGTTCCCCCAAATATTTTCGAAGAGTTTTGATGCCACCTGCCATTTCCGGTCTGGCGGTTGAGGATAATTTTGCTTGGATTGGAATAAGGCTTTGATTTTGTTCAACCAAAGATTGTAATTATGCATTCGAAATGCAAAATTGCAAGAGAGTTTTTCATTAAATCGTTTTCCGGATACCATAGTCTTTCTAATCCTGGGTAAAGCAAGCGTCCCCGCTTGTCATATGAAGATATCCCATTCATTATATGTTCAATTCATGATAAATTAAAAAATTACCATATATAAATTACATCTTTCGCATTTCAAGAGTACAAAAGGAGGTCCATGTGAGTTTACACAAATGCTGGTTGATCATAACTCTATCAAGTATCTTATTCCCAATATTAAATGATGCTGCCGCTCAAGAAGAGGTAGGTAAATGGAAACGATTTGAATTTGCTGTTGAAAATCCTAGTTGGGAGGGAAATCCATTCAACGTTGAGTTGAAAGGGATCTTTCAAAGCCCTAGTGGCCGAACATTGGAGCAGTGGGGTTTCTATGCTGGTGAGAATACATGGAAGATTTTTTTCATGCCGGATGAAATCGGGAATTGGTCATTTGAAACGGAATCAAGAGATCCTGATCTCAATGGTCTCAACGGAGCGTTTCAATGCATTTCTTCAGAACTTCCTGGTATGTTGACCAACGTTAATGCTCATTGGGTGTTGACTGAAGAAGGTGGCACTATGCCCGTGATCTGGAATCCCCCAGTACAAGATGAAGTCCGTTGGGGATTTCGCGCACGCAATGTTTCTCATCCCACAGTTCAACAAACATTGGAATTGGCTGCAAACACTGTGGGAGCTCGTGTGCTTGGATTTGATGCGTTGTTGATTGCTCCTATCGGTTGGGCCTCAGATTTCCCTCAGCCGGCGGTACCTTATGTTGCCGGTGAAGAAGGAGTTCGTTTTCATCTGCCATTTTGGGATCAACTCAACGAAAAATTGGACGCAGCCCGAGATTTGGGGATGGGTCATTACATCATGTTTTACAGCGATGACGAACTGGCACCCGATAACTTTGGTCTGACACCTCAATCCGAACGCGAGATTCAATTCTTCCGGTATGCGCTTGCCCGATTGGCTTGCTATCCAATCGTTTTATGGGACAGCGGAATCGACATTAGTGAATACCGCTCGCTGGATTGGATTGATTGGTTTGCAGAATGGATCAAGGACAATGACCCCTGGCAGCACCCGGTGGGAAGCCGTACCGGTGGAGGCAGCGGTGGTAAAATGCCCCAAGGCGCGACCTATTATAGTACCGGAGGTGCAACCCTTCCGAGTTGGAGAGAACTTGTACGCAGTTTCTGGGGGCTTGCATTAAGACGTTCAATTCCTGTGGCTCACACTGACCATTGGCGGCCTTTCCATACACGAGGTGATTGGACACATGAAAAAATTCGTCGTGTGCATTGGCGGTGTGCACTGGCAGGAGGACAAGCCTTGTATCCGGACTACAATCAAGGAAATGCAAATTGGGATGAAACCGTCAATATAGGCGCTCCATGGATCGGTCATGTAACTCATTTCTTACAGGATAAACTCACCGTTGATCTACGCGAATTGGTTCCGGATGACGATTGGATATTGGCAGGCGATGAAGCTATCGCTTCGGCAAGTCCAGGAGAAGAGTATGTTGTTTATTTAGAAGAAGGAGGTGATATACAACTTGATTTATCCGAAGCGGCAGAAAATTTGATCGCCCAATGGTACAACCCGCGTACCGGTGAGTACAATGGACCGGCAATTGAAATTCAGGATGGTGATCCCAATCAGTTCTCTTCCCCGTCACAAGGAACGAGTATAGATTGGGTTTTACACGTACATCAAAACGTTTCAAGTATTGGTGACAATTGTATTCATGACAAGTGATTTTACCCAGAAGAATATTTACGAAAAGGAGGAATGGTTTCATGGATAGGCATAATTTTAACAGAAGAATCAGTTCTATTGATTGCAATGGAATCTCAATTCAATCAGTGTTGATAATAATAGTGATAAGCATAGGATTGATATTTTCGTCTTCCCCGGTTTCAGCCCAGGGCATCTTCGATACCGTAAATGATTGGCCACAAATTGGTGATTTCTTTGTTCCCGGAGATGTCCAGGTGAGTGGTTCAGGAGAAGAAGCAGTCTATACATTGACCGGAAACGGTAATGGTTTAGGAGAAACTAACGACAGCGATGAAGGCTTTTTCGTTTTCACGGAACGGGATGGAAGTTGGAGCCTTCAAGGACAGCTATCCTGGGATAATCCCGGTCCGCCTGAGAATGGAAGTGTCGGGCTTATGATTCGCGAAGCCAGCCAAAATCCCAGTGGCCGTCATTATACAGCAGTAATGCGGGTTGTTGATGGTGTTGAAGGCAGCGATGTTCGTTATCGGAATGTCTTGGCGATTTCGGGCTTACCAACCAATCCATTGATTACTCCTGATGATCAACCATTGGTTGATCCTGGTACGGGATTATGGTTCCGTGTGACACACGTCAAATCGCTTTTCCTTTTCTTAACGGAATATTCACTCGATGGTGAAGAGTGGATTCTTGCGGATACCCAAATATTTCCGTGGTCATCAGGCCCACTCGAATACGGTTTGTATATCGCCAGCAACACAGACGACGATCAGGAAGTACAAGCCACAGCACAAAATGTCTCTTTGAATCCTTCACCCCCTGTGGCAGAGCGCAGTTTCTCTAAACCTTTATTTCACCCTAACGATACCGTCAATGTATCACTGGATATTCATAATTCTGCTATAACAGAAGAACTCGTGATTGAAGAATCCATACCCGATGGATGGAACGCTTCAGCCATTAGCCACGGCGGCCAATTGAATAATGGAGTTATCACGTGGACTTTGTCTAATATCCCCGAAGGATTGACAACATTGACCTATCAAGCCCAAGCTCCCGCATCACCTGAAGATAAACCTTCCTGGTCGGGTGAAATCGTTGGTGGACTGCGGATACTTGGCAAAACAGGTTTAATTTTATTAGGTGGAGATGTTCCCCGCGTGACGGATGGCATTCTGATGCTTTATATGTTTACTGAAGGTGAAGGAGACACCATTCATGACTCATCAGGGGCCGGTGATCCTGTCGATTTAACGATTGAAAATACCGGTAACGTTGTATGGGGACCGGCTTCATTGCGTGTAACCGCCCCCACAAAAATTCGTTCGATGGCTCCTGTCCCCAAGTTGTTTGACACATTAACCGACTTCGATCATGACGGTTCCATCACGATTGAAGCCTGGATTGCCCCCGGCAACACGGAGCAAACAGGCCCCGCCCGCGTAGTCACTTATTCCGACAATCCTTCGTACCGTAATTTTACCCTGGGACAGTCCGGTAATTTTTACCAACTCCGGCTCCGTACAGGCTTGGAAGTCACTGACGCGAACCGCAACGGCACAACTCCCCATATAGAATCACCTCCCGGTTCGGTGACGACTTCTTTGACCCATGTTCTCTATGTACGCGATTCCAACTGGAACACCTTTCTATATCTGAATGGAGAACTCGCTTCGGAAGAA
>CAZXSQ010000519.1:0-4328 GCA_964643335.1 uncultured bacterium | reverse complement strand
CTAAAAGTAAAAACATTGAAGGAGAACTCATTAATCTGGGAGTAGGAGAAGCAGTCTCTATTGGCGACCTGGTGGGAAAAATATTCACATTGCTGCGTTGTCGAAAAGAAATTATTTGTGACGAACAACGGCTTCGTCCTGATAGCAGTGAGGTAATGCACCTGGTAAGCGATAACAGTAAAGCCCTCCATTTGCTTGGATGGGAGCCGCAGGTTGATTTGGAAACTGGATTGCAAATAACCATCGAATTTATTCAAAACAACAAGGATTTTTATAAAAGCGGTCATTTCTTGTATTAAAATGTATTAATTTTGGTTTGCTTTTAAACACACATATGGAATCCTAATCATGTCTATATGGAAAATACCGCTCTTCGAGCCTGATATTGCCGAGGAAGATATCAACGCCGTACAAAACGTGTTAACTCGGCGCTGGTTGACGATGGGTGAAGAAACCCTGCGTCTTGAGAGTTCTTTCGCAAAAAAAATCAGAGTGCAAACCGCATTTGCTGTTAGCAGCGGCACTGCGGCATTGCATTTAGCCTTATTGGCATTGAACATTCAACCGGAGGATGAAGTTTTGCTTCCATCTTTTACTTTTGTGGCCTGCGCCAATGCCGTTAAAGCGGTCGGGGCAATACCTGTTTTTGTTGATATAGAAAGCGATACGGATTGGACGATTTCTCCTGAGGACCTTGAGTATAAGATAACGCCCCGCACGCGGGCTGCCATCGTGGTTCATTATGCCGGCTTTCCCTGCCAGATGAACCGTATTTTGTCCATTGCTCAACGCCACAATATTTCTATTATCGAGGATTGCGCACATGCTCTGATAACACAGTACGATCAGAGCTACTGCGGCTGCATGGGAGATATCGGTTGCTTTAGCTTTTTCAGCAACAAAAACATGACCACCGGTGAAGGTGGGATGATCGTAACTCAAAACGATGAATTGGCCGACCGAATACGTCTGCTTCGTTCACATGGAATGACGTCGCTGACCCTAGACCGCCATCAGGGAAGAGCAATATCTTATGATGTCAACATACCAGGGCTGAATTACCGCATCGATGAAATGAGAAGTGCACTTGGCCGGAGTCAATTGAAGCGGCTGGATGAGAATATAAAACGGCGGCAAAATATTTATAAGATTTATATGGATTGTTTGTCAGGACTGGAAGCAGTGATTCTCCCTTTCACCGGCCGAAAAACAGACAAAATAGGTTTCCATATCTTTCCTATAGCGCTGGCGGAAGGTTTTTCACGCATCGATTTTATGCAGGCATTGAAGGAAAAGGGGATTCAAACATCGATTCACTATCCTCCCATCCACCTGTTTGCGGCTTACCGGAATTCATCGGAATCAGAAGACCGATCATGTCCGTTAACAGTGAATGTGGCACAACGGGAAGTTACTCTCCCATTTTTTCCTCATATTCGGGAAGAGGAGGTTGAATGGATTTGTCAAATCATTCGAAATGGGATCGAACATGGAACCTAATATACAATTGACACAAATTTGTATTTGATCTGAAAATATATGGAAGGGAAAGCCTATGCGAGCGATCATCATGGCGGGAGGACATGGGAAAAGACTTTTTCCATATACCCTTGTCTTGCCCAAACCGCTGGTTCCTGTTGGTGAATATCCCATTCTTGAAGTGGTTATTCGTCAATTGGCTCACTGTGGATTTGATCATGTTACCATAGCGGTTGGATACCATGCTGAATTGATTATGGCTGTTATGGGGGATGGTTCAAAACTGGGAATAAATATCGATTATTCTTATGAAAACAAACCCCTTAATACTGTGGGGCCTTTAAGATTGATTAAAGAACTCAACGATACTTTTCTGGTCATGAATGGTGATTTGTTGACGGATATCAATTATTTTGATCTATTTCAAACACACAAAAGAAACCATGCCATCGCCACTGTAGCAACGTATAAGCGTCATATTAAACTCCCTTTAGGTGTCGTTTCCTATAATCAGGATCATTACATGACCAATTTTTTGGAAAAGCCTGAATTCGATTACGATGTCAGCATGGGCATTTATATATTCGAACCACGTATTCTGGATTTTATACCTTATGATGAACCGTTTGGATTCGACCAATTGATGGAAAAACTTCTACAAAATAATGAGCGCGTTTCTGTTTATCCATTCGATGGAAATTGGCTGGATATGGGGACTATGGATGATTTGAATGTTGCAATCGAAGAATTTGAAAATAATCGGGAGCGTTATCTATTGAATGGATGATTATTTTGGGGGTAGGATAACCAAAAGGGGCACACGTACATTGTTTTTTAGCTCTTGGGCAGTAAGCCTCCACTATAAATTGTGTTGGCCGGATTTTATCATGTCTGTGGTTGTGGATTATAAAGGAAGTATTAACTAATAGTTTTATAAGGAGGAATTTTATGAGTGTCTATACCCGTTTTTCATTAAAACGTATAGGGATTTTCCTTTTGGCTTTGTTTATGATTCTGGGAATGTTCTCATTCGCTTATTCCGATTCAGGTTCGGTTGAGCAATCATTTGAGCAGGCGAAGAAATCGTCTGAGATAGCCGGATATTCGCTAAGTAAAGTTCATCGTTGGCTGCATGAAGCTGCTCTACCTAAAATCGACAAGGAAACCGGGCTTTATATCGCAGATGGCAAATGGAATTACCGCGATACCGCCGCGGATTGTTATCCTTTTTTGACCTGGGCAGCTTGGGCTGTGGATGAAGATGTGTTGAACGGCCCGGTTCGGCAAATACTTCATGCAGAAAAACGGTTATGCAATGTTCTTGACCGCATTCCTGCTCCTTATGATCTCGAAAAAGGAAAAACGGTTGATCTGGATTACGATCAGTTGATTTTCCAATCCTCTGAATATGTGAAGGACTGTCTCATCGCCATTGTGGAAGTGACCGGACGGGACGAATGGTTTGACCGCATGCGGGCTATCGAAGACGATATCTGGAAACACGCGCGAGTCGAAACCTCTTTCGGCAAAATTCCTTCCAAAAATGTGGAGGTCAACGGTGAACAAATTCAGGCTCTTACACGTTTGTATACCATGACCGGCGAAGAAAAATACCTGAAAAGGGCCGAACGCTTGGCGGATTATTACTTATCCGATGAGGATTGGTTTCCCAACCGGCTTCGTGATCATGGCTGTGAAATCATCGGCGGTCTGGGTTTGTTGCTTGGGGTGGAATCCGAACATTATCCTTCAAAGGCTGAAGATTACTTGTCACGTATGAAATCGATGCTGGAAATCATTATCGAACGTGGATGCAACGATGACGGTTTAATGTATAACGAGGTGCAGAAGAAGGCTTTCGGCAATAGTTACCGGAATCTTAGCGATGGCTGGGGATATAATTATGTGAGTTATCTCTGTTACGATATGGTTGCCGGAAAGCCTTATTTCCGTTCTCAAATAGAGAAAACATTGCAAAATATGATGAAACCGCAATACAAAGATTATCGCTGGGAAGGTTCGATCGACGGCTACGCCGATTCGATTGAAGGCGCGATTTATTTATTAAACCGTGTTCCGGTGGAGGATGGTTTTAAATGGGTCGATCGTGAAATGGCCAATAATGTGATTTATTCCTCTGAGCCAGTGGAATCGTCAAAACTATGGGGAACAATGAAACTCCAGGCCAACGGTGTACGGACAGTCATTATGCACGCGCTTATGCACACACAGGGTGTCATTGCGCGTCCATGGCAAAAAGGTTTGCAGCTTGGAGCCGCACCATATAAAGATGGATTGGCTATTGTACTTAAGGCGGATAAGGATTGGAAAGGGATTTTGGAATTCGATATCCCCCGTCACCAAATGTACATGGGATTTGAAAAAGATTGGCCACGAATGAACACGTTGCCCGAATGGTTCACGGTCAACCCGGATCAAGAGTATCAAGTCAGCATTGGAGACAATGAAAGAGGAACCTATACCGGCAGACAGTTGCATAGCGGTTTATCGGTGAAAGTTGATGCAGCTGAGGCGTTGCATATCTTGGTGGAATGAAATTTGTTGATACATTCATTCTTGTAGGATGCTACACTATAAGTCAGATATAGAAAAAAGGAGTTGGAAATGGGTGAACTTTTAATTCGAAATCTTGATGATGAACTGTTAAAAGATTTACATCAACATGCGGTCAAACATGGGTGTTAGCGCCGAAGAAGAAGCAAAACGTATACTTAACCAGGCACTAGAGCGAAAACGCAACTTAGATGATTTTATCAAAGAAGCCGATGAATTCGCCCGCCGTGTAGGTCCTCAAAGAATCGATAGCGCTGATATTATACGTGAAGAAC
>CAZXSQ010000518.1:0-4343 GCA_964643335.1 uncultured bacterium | reverse complement strand
AAGAGATTGGGACCAAAATGCTTTGGCTCTCAGGCAAAATCGGGCCGGTTTTCGCTTTGATCGTAGTGATTGCAATCTTTGGCTCAATTGAACCGTCGAAATTTTTAAGCCCACTCAATCTCGGGAATGTCGCGGGTCAAACGGCGGTCATCGCGGTGGCGGCCATCGGCATGACTTTTATCATTGTCAGTGCGGGGATTGACCTGTCGGTGGGGTCATTGGTTGCTCTGGCGGGTGTCTATGCAACCATGGCGATTGTAGCCGTCACCAGCAGAATGCCGGACAGCATTGGTTTTGCCATTTTCGTAGGCCTCTTGGCTGGACTTGTGACCGGGGCTGTTTGTGGTTTGATCAACGGCGTTATTATTACCAAAGGAAAATTACCTCCCTTTATTGTCACACTCGGGATGCTGGAAATATTGCGGGGAACGGCCTTACAGTCCGCTGGAGGGCTGCCTGTGACCAATCTACCACGTGCCTTTGGTCAAATCGGCAATGCCGTTCTCACGATTCCCATTGGTGACACGACTCTTTATATTCCATATTCATTATTCATATTGATCCCTGTAGCTCTTCTGGCCGGATTTGTTTTGAAATATACCGTCTTCGGCATGCGTGTTTATGCCGTTGGTTCCAATGAGCAAACAGCCCGGTTATGCGGTGTCAATGTGGAACGTGTAAAACTCCTGGTTTACATGATCGGTGGATTGACGGCAGGACTGGCCGGTATCCTCCACGCCTCTCGCCTTAACACTGGGCAGCCGTCGGAAGCAGTGGGGATGGAACTGGACGTCATCGCCGCGGTGGTGGTAGGTGGAGGGAGCCTGATGGGCGGTGAAGGTTCCATCCTGGGGTCGGTTGTAGGAGCGTTTATTATTCGGTTTCTCAGGAACGGCTGTGTGGTGGTGGGCGTCTCGCCTTTTGTTCAACGTATTTTAATCGGGGTTATTATTATCGCTGCTGTCTATGTCGACCAACTCCGCCGCCGCAAGTTAAACAAGCAATAACTTGTGGTGCCGACATTCTGTCTGCACAATAAATGCGTGGTGCGGACATGACCTTCTGCTCGGTACCAAGGGTACGTTTTTTGTACTCTTGCGATATTTCGTCAAAGGTGTAAAAGATACACCCTTGCCACCTTTCGTTTCAAGAATAAATTATACTTTTATTGAACCCGCACAATCCGGTTCTGATTCAAATCACTGACCAAGACTCGTCCATCCTGGGCAATGTGAATACCAACCGGCCTTAACAATTTCTTTTGTGACATATCCTTCGTAATTTTTTCAAGCAACTCGCCTTTAATATTGTAAACATGCACACTGGGTTCCCGTGGATCAGTCACATAAATCGTTCCATCCTTCGTACAGGCGACATGCGCTTCAAATCCGCCGCCTTCAGTTTGCTCGGTTTGAATTTGCCACATCCGGATCAATTGGCCATTGGGGCTGTATATTTTGATGCGCCGGTTTAAACTATCGACAATGATCACATTGCCGTCGGGCATGACATCGATTCCCCACGGCTCACGAAAACTTTGTTCATCCACGCCGCCTCCGCTTTTCCCCCATCTCTGCAAAAGTTGACCGTTCGGATTCATTATCACGATTTGATGATTCCCCGTATCCGATATATAAAGCCGTTTTCTTGCATTATGAAATACGATCCCCCGTGGACCAAAAAATCCCGCCGATGATTCACCGACAAAATTGCCTTTAGCATCTAACCGGATAACACGATGATTCCATGTATCCGCCACAAAAACATTTTCTGTACTCAAATCGATAGTTAAGTCGTTCGGTTCCTTGAAAGCCTTTTCAGGTAAATCGTCACTGTCGATTTTCCAGGCATAATCTCCATTCGGTTTAAAGACCTGCACACGATGATTGAAGGTATCCGCAATATAGATAGAACCCGTGGCGTCTTGAGTAAGACCGCGTGGTTCTTTAAAATAACCGTTTCGTTCTCCCTGTCCGCCGGTAAACATGGAATTCCCCTTTTCCGGCGTTTGTTCAGCGGGAGGACGGTCTTCTTCAATCTTTATTTCAGTTTTCAATCCATAAGCTTGATTCAAATTACTGTCAATTCTAAAAATGGAGGTTTCACCATAGCGGTAAATCAAACTGAAAACATCTCCCCACCGTTCAAAACGTGCCAGAGACTTCGGACCGAATGGTTCCAATCGATTGTCTCCTCGTCTTTTGTATAACTCCAATGCGCCAAAGACTAGATATTCGGCATTGTACTGTCCCAACAAATTCATCACTTCTTTTTTATCTGCGGAAAGATAAATCCTTTCCACTGCTTTCAACCGTGGAAGTTTCTCATCCAGATGCATGCGCTCGCCTACATGATGCGGCCAGCCCATGATGGTCGGCAAACCTGTATTACTGGAAAAACGTGAATCTTCAAAATAATCTCTATCCGCCAGTTCAACGATATTCGGCATATTGGGGACAAAACGATTGAACCATTTGACCGCAGTGTAAGCGTCATAACGTTCTTTCTTCAGCCAACTCAAACCATCCAGAGAAGGAATATCTCCCTTGGCGTCTCTATTTTTGGCTCCTTGATTCAAGGTAACCATGGCCGGAGCAAGGACAGTAAACGGCAGTGTGGCCAAAAATAAAGGTATGATACAAATCAGGAAAATCGTCCGGCCTGTTACTGAAAACCAGGAACCTATTTGTTTACCCATTTTTGGAATTATTCCCCATGCAAAAGCAATCCCGAGTGCAGTGAAAATTGACAAATAATGCCATACTTGAAAATTGAATTTGAAAGCGGTGTTGAAACGATGCCGGGGTGGAGCCCAGCCTTCTTTGATATAGAAAAATTCAATTCCCAGCGAAAGCCCCAGTCCAAGAAAACCGAGAAGAATAATAAACGTATGGGTTGGGTTACGATCACGTCTCCACAGCGCCAGAAACAGGACTGTGAGGAAAGGCAGCAAAAGCCCGGCCACACTGTAATTGGTTGGAGGCCCGCCTTCGTGTGGTAATGAATACCAGCCTTTGAAATATCCAGGATTGATTTCCAATTGGTGCTGGATAAATCGTGTCAATGCCAAACTCGCCGCCAAAACCAACATGAAAAATATCGCAAAGGAAATCAAGCGCGATACAGATATTTTCCCATCCGGTTTCACCGCAATGAAAAGAAGCACAGCAAAAAGTATAGGTACTAGGAACTGTCCCCAAAAACTTAAGTACGCAGATAATGGAGTATTGCCCTCAGACATGAATCCAACACCCGTCACACGGGCCTCAAAGTTGTTATGGAAAGGAAACAGAAGAAGATAACCGAGCACCAACACCAAAATCAGATGAAGAAGTGGAAAGCGAAGTACTTCCTGAAATCCTTCCACTGAGAAACGCGATATCCGTGACGACCAGCGGCTGGCCAGTTCGGACTCACGCCAGAATTTAATGATCCCAACCAGAATCAAAGCAATCAACAGGGCAGGGAAGTCCCAGGTATTTGTGCAAATGACGGATCCCAATAACATGGCAAGAAAAAAGATGAATCCTGAAAGAAGACGGTTATTCATCTCAAATCGGGGATATACAAAGTAAGCAAACAGCAGGGTTACAAAGCCCAGTGTGAAAGGTATAACCAGCATATGCGCATGCAGATCCATAAAAAGATGAGTCCATAATGGAAACTCATTGGCCACGGCTCCAAAGAAAATATCGGTTCTCGCCGGCCAGAAAGTTGAATCGAAATTGATGCTTAGAATCTGATCCAGCATATTTTGAGTACCGAGTCCTATATAAGTTAAAATGGCATAGACCATCAGCTTCAATGATGTGAAAAATCCAAGGATATAATCCCACCAATTCAGTTCGCCTTTATGCAGCGCGGGTTTGAGTACACATGCATAGCTGTACAGATGGCTGCAAAACACTCCGAAATACACCGCCAGCAACGATATCCATGTTCTTCGGCAGAGAGCGAATGCCAAAGCAAAAATCCCCAATCCAGCAAGCGCACTGACTGTAGTACCTGCCAGGTTGAATAAATACTCCGGCGGGATATCGCCAAACCTGCCGATGATGGAATACACCGCCTGGCCGTAATAGTAATAATTCACGATATGGCCTGAAATCCAAGGATCCTCCGGCGGGAAAGTACCGGTTCTGTACGTGGCATTGATAAACGAAAAATTCATCGGCTTCTCACCCCAATAGGCGGCGGGATGATAAGCGCGGATGATCATAAATAATATCCACAAGAACAAGAACAAGCCTTCCATGCCGATGACTAATCCCCATTTTTCACGCCAAAAAGTTTTAATGGAGTCTTTATTTCGCACAGCCATAATACCGGCGATGATGAGCAAT
>CAZXSQ010000517.1:0-4380 GCA_964643335.1 uncultured bacterium | reverse complement strand
GCTCCGTCCTTTTTGTTGATCATTATGTCGAATGACTTATGCGCAGTTATATAGATATGGCTTTACGTCAAATAAGCCCTCATTACCGTTTTCAGCTTTTATATACAGCATGTAATCCTCTCTTGGAATAATTTTCTTAATATTCATTGGTCTAATCCTTTAGCTCAGCAAAGACCTGTTCACCGGGAATCGGCTGCACCGTACCGGAGCGCAACTCCTCTACACGGCGGCGAACCTCCTCTGCCCACGCCTGTTCGATCTCCACGTCCTCATCCAAGCTAGCGATAAGGCGTTCCGCCAAACGGGCACGCTCAGCACGGGAAAGCTTCATGGCAGCAGATTCAAACTCTTCAATTATGGAACGCATACGTCCTCCGGGCAATAGTGTATACACTATTTGGCCGGCTAAATTTTAGCGGTCAGCCGAGTGATCCACCAGTGGAGTGCTTAACGCAAAGGTTAGCGGCTCGACTGCTCTTTTTTTCCCGGTTTCAAATGAGTAAAACGTTCCCATTGCTTCTCAATCTTATCTACCGGTATGAAATCGTTATGAATGTATAAAGCATAACGCAAATGAACGGACTTCACTGGGTGAATGGTCATCGCTCCGTCATAAGTCAACGATGCCCCCATCCAGCCATCACCGCGAACATGAAAATAGGTTGGATGATTGGGATTGCTTGGGTGATCGAACAGAGTAATGCCTTCAATTTTCTCATTGGTAATAGGACCGGAATAATCAACCCACTTCGCTCTGTTCCACAATATTTCTTTCTCATTCACTCCACCTTCTGAATTACGGATCTTACCACCACCGTCATGTACACCAATGGTTTTGGCCATTCGTACACCAAGCATTCCAAAGGGAGTTTTACCGAGGGTAACTTCATGGTCTGGTGCTTTCAATTCAAGATCGATCGTGAGCAACCATTCACCATCGAGAAGGTCATGAGCGGCGTATCGGCGCGTATCTTTGAGCAGAACCGTTCCGGTTTTGTCGATCCAATCGTTATCAGTAATGACACGCGCTTCATCACCTTCATCGATATAGTCAACAATACGTTTATGCCGGATCGTACCTTTTCCACGATCCCCCCAAAACACCACACCGTTTACCTCGTTATGTGAAATCCATACCGAATTGTGATGGCTGTGGCTTTCCGGATCACGGGGATGCCCCATGCGCGTCAAAGACCGTCCTGCTGGACCGATGACCGGAAATACAAATGGGCGTTTGAGAGTTGGTCCAAAGTGGTAACGTGCAATTTCCACCCCATCCCGCTGAAAAGAAGCCTGATCATACGGCATCGGGATAATCTGCATCAATGGAACCGGTTTTGCGGATGGCAAAAGATCGAAGGCCCATAATGCCGGTGTTGTTATAAATGCAAGTAAAAGAAATAACATTGATTTGTTATTGGAGATGATACGAGTCAACATTTTTAAATCCTTTCCGGTAAAACAAAAGGAGCTCGATATTTACGTGTTAGCATTTCGTTGGCTTTTTCATTTCCGGCAAATTTCTCCGTGGCAGGATCAAAATGCAGTTCACCGCCAAGACGGTAGGCAATGTTCCCCAAATGACAAAGAACACAGGATAGATAAATTTCTTCGATCTCAGCTTGCAGATGATTCCGGTCATTTAACCGGATGGCTTCGATAAAATTGTTGTAATGATCGATATTGTCCAACCGGCCTTGATCCGGTTCGGGTTTTTTATTCCTGCCCATATAAATTTCATACTTGGAATCATTGATTGCCATATAGCCTTTGGAACCGTAGAACATTGCACCCCAGCGGATGCCATGCGCTTCTGCATTGGTATACAATCCACGGGTTTCGCAGGTTATAACGGTGCCATCGTCATATTCAAACGTTGTCGCCTGCGTGTTGGGAGTTTGCGCCTGGTCGTCATAACCGAAACGCCCTCCAGAGGAATGAATTTTCGATGGAACTCCTTTGTTGAGTCCCCATCGAACCACATCGAGACAGTGACTGCCATTATTACCTAGTTCACCATTGCCAAAGTCCCAGAACCAATGCCAATTATAGTGAACCAGGTTCCCATGATACGGCTGTTCCGGAGCAGGTCCCAGCCAAATATCCCAATGAAGCCATGACGGCGGCTGTTCAATAGGTTTATGACCGATGGAATCCCGAACACCGAAAATCAAACCGCGCGCCATGTAAATATCACCGATCACTCCCTCATGCAGCAGTTGAAATGCTTTCCGGTACAACCCGTAAGATCGTCTTTGTGTCCCGCCTTGGAGGATACGGTTATATTTTCGTGCGGCTTCCACCATCTTTCTGCCTTCCCAAATATTGTGAGAAACAGGTTTTTCCACATACGCGTGTTTCCCTGCCTGGCAGGCGTATATCGCAGCCGGGGCGTGCCAGTGGTTACAGCAGGAGAGGGTCACCGCATCGATTTGAGAATCATCCATAATATTGCGCAGATCCGGCTCGAGTTTCGGTTTCTTACCGGTTTCTTTTTCAAGTCTGGAACCCCGATTTTCCATACGCCGGTCATCCGGATCGCAAATCGTTGCCACCTCCACTCCTGGGATTCTGGCGGCTTCAAGCATCAATTGCTCCCCTCTGCCCCCCATACCGATAACAGCGACGCGAATGCGGTCGTTTGCGCCAGCCCAACTTTTAGAATTGCCAATAAGCGAAGTCCCCGCGGCCAAGGCCGAGGAAACTTTGATGAAATCCCGCCGGAACATAATGTACCTCCTGATTAAAATATTTTGGCGTAATATTTTTATTTTGTTTTATTGATCCATATTTCAATAGGTTGATAAGCCCCGCTCCAGTTGGCTCCCATAATATCCATATTCCCGTCCCGTCCAATGTCCAAGACACGCAAATTATGTAATCCACTTTCAGCAAGAATCTGCATACTCCAGTGATCTCCTTTGCCTTCATTCACCCGAACCATAATTCGGTCACGTTCCGATTGATGCATTTCAGCAAGCACGATATCCATATCTCCGTCATTATCCATATCGGCCAGCCCTAATCCATGAACAAAATCTACTGAATTATCAATCAGATGCTCTTCCCAAGGTGTTTTTGTTGGATCCTTTGGTGCTTCAAACCAGGACACTTTATAAGGTCCCTCGGATCTGGACAGAACGACATCAGGACGATCATCACCGTTGATATCCCCAACCTGAACCGCGGCGTCCTGGTGCCAGGAGGGAGAAAAAATATGCTCCGGCCAATCGGTTTCGATGATACTACCGGTATTTTCATACCATCGCCCCCCGGTAACGGCATCAAGGTCTCCATCGAGATCGATATCACCGAGACCCAGTCCCTCTCCATGAGCGGTATCTATCAACCGGTATTTCCAGGACTCAGGGACTTGCTGTATCCAGAAATGAATCTTGTTGCCCGTGTTATGGCCGAATCCGGATTGATCCCGCGCAACAATATCTAAATCACCATCATCGTCGAGATCACCGACTTCAACATCATGAGTACGCACTTCACTGAGTCGATGAGCAGTCCATGTATCCTTGGCTGGATCACCTTCCGGCATGGGATTTTCGTACCAGAATTCACCGCCGATCACAACGTCATTATCTCCATCGTTGTCGATATCTCCCACTTCGCCATCGACCGTGTGGTAGCCTCCATCGGCAATTTTATGCTTGATCCAATTGGGATAAGCGTACCATACCAACGGCCCAGTACGGCCTCCGATGATCACATCGTCATACCCATCATTGTTCAAATCCCCTGCGATTTTAATCCAGGGATCCTTTGGACCTTCCTTATCGATGATCTGATGTTCAAATGAAAGTTCTTTTGCATCTGTGCACATACAAACTATTAAAAGGGCGATTATCAAAAGCGGCATTCCTCTTATAATACCCATCATTAATATCTCCTTATTTAGAATTAAGGTTCAAAAATCACTATTACTATAGAGCGGAATCGATTTATAAAAAACGTTTCAACAAAGATTATGTGTACTTTTATAGTGAAAAGTAGGGGCGGTTCGCGAACCGCCCCTACAAAATTTTTGACCGGTCATCTCGGATTCCCGCATGCCTAACACCACAGGCCAGAAAGGCACAGGCGGGGACGCCTGTTTTACCCGATTGTGCTACAATTATTCCATTTAAAATTCACAAACCGCCTGAATCACTTCATTCTGTAATTCCTCTTCAAGCCCTGTATAGAAAGGCAGACGAACCAATCGTGCACTTATGGATTCGGTAACGGGCAAATCACCCGCCTTGTATCCCCATTGGCTCCCCATGGGCGATAAATGTAATGGCACATAATGAAAAACGCTCAAAATTCCTTTCGACTTTAAATGAGCGATAAAACGCTGCCTGTCTTCAGGCGCCGGCATGATCAAAT
>CAZXSQ010000516.1:0-4405 GCA_964643335.1 uncultured bacterium | reverse complement strand
ACGAGCCAATCCACAGATTTGAGGGCCTTTTACCTGCTCTGCAACGGCCTTCACCGCTTCAAAATCGCCAATCGACGAAATGGGGAATCCCGCTTCGATCACATCAACGCCCAACCGCTTGAGTTGAAAAGCGAAATCAACTTTTTCCTGCAGATTCATACTGAAACCGGGGGATTGTTCACCATCTCTCAGGGTTGTATCGAATATAATAATTTTATTATCTTTGCTCATTCTTTTTGTTCCTTCCCATAGTTATGATGTATATGCGCGTTATTTTGTGCCGCTTTATTCTTTAATTCATTGATTTTGTGCTGATTTAATTCGCTAAGGTCAACAAGGTCGCTCTCGTCATTTAATTCACTGCGAAGTCCTAACACGCGCATCACCACCTTTCTCTATGGAAATTTTCATTGGAATCGATCCTAAAACTAAAAAACCCCGCCCCAATTCAGGGGCGGGGTTGAAATTTCTTATCCCGCGGTACCACCCTGGTTCGGTGTTCACCTCATTGAACACCCTTCATTACACGATGTAACGGTCGTGACCCGGCTTCAACTATTGATCGACAACGATGTTCGCAGAAGCGACTCCGAGGCGAGTTCAGCGGTTCAGGAAACCGGTTCGCACCACCCACCGGCTCTCTTAATTCCCGAAAATCACCTACTACTCCTCTTCACAGTCTTTTTTGCTTAAAATTATATGAAAAACATATTTTATAGTTAATTATTCATTTGTCAATAGAAAATTTTATTAATTTATATTTTTATTTGTTCATAAAGAATAAACCGGTTCAATGACTTTGCGGGGCGTTGGCCGTGAACAGACTCTTCTATCGTTTTCAGGGTATCAGCAGCATAATACCGCGGAAACGGTGATTATACTGAAAAATGTCTCCTAAAACAATCAAAATTTTTCCCTTATTCATCGGTGACATTGTTGATACTTCCTCATTATAATTTAATTTAATCATGTTCAAATATTTATGTTGGTTTACATTTTTCATCCCTGTTCTTTTTCTCTCCTGTTTATCGAATCTGGGGAATAAAGAATACGGTGGGTCATTCTTCATGCCGCCGAAAGAGAAGAATACTCTCGTTCTTTATGACACGGTCGATCCGCCAACATTGGATCCAGCGCGTTCGTGGGGAGTTTTTGACGGGCTTCTCATCGGATTGGTTTTTTCCAACCTGGTGCGATTCGATCACGATGCCAAAATTCAACCCGATCTCGCCCAATCTTGGGATGTATCCGAAGATGGAACAACGTACACTTTTCATTTAAAACAGGATGCCCGTTTTTCAAACGGACGGCCTGTCACGTCGGAGGATGTAGATTATTCATTCAAACGTGTGATGGATCCGGACACCGCGTCACCTGCCAGTTGGATATTTGAACATGTTCAAAAAGCCGAAATCGTAGATGAATATACACTGCGCATTATACTGGATCAGCCTTTTGCCCCTTTTATAGGCCTGTTGGCCATGCCGGCGGCCTCTATCGTTCCCCATGAAGAGATTGACCGCAGTGAAAAGTCTGGTATCCCTTTCGGCGAGAAACCTGTCGGTAGTGGACCGTGGCTCTTTGAAGAATGGCAGCATGATCAGTATATCTCTTTCACAAGAAACGAGTCTTATTGGGGACAAAAACCCAAGATGCCTTTTTTACAGATGCGTATTATCGGAAGCCCATTCACAGCAATCGCCGAATTTGAAACCGGGAATGTAGCCGTGATCGATCCGGTTCCGGAAGCGGAAATCCTGCGCTGGAAAAATCATCCGCAATGGAACCAATTTACTGAGAAGACCCCTCTCTTAACCACAGATATGCTTCTTTTTAACTGCGATCGTTCGCCATTCGACGGGGAAGAAGTCCGGCGAGCCTTTTGCCAATCGGTTGAAACCGAACTGATTCTCGAATGCGTTCGTGAAGGAGCTGGAACGGTTGCCACAGGCCCGATCCCAAAAGGGTTGGAAGGGTATACTCCTGAAAAAAAGCCGTTTCAATACAAATCGGATCTAGCGAAAGACATTCTTGCAGAATCGGGTTTAATGAATCGCGAAATCAAATTGTTGATGCCTTCCGCGGAAAGTTTCATTCGTGCGACAGGTGAAGTTGTTCAGGCTGAATGGAAAAAAGTGGGACTATCCGTCAGAATTTATCAGGCAGAATGGGTGGCCTATCGGCGCATGTTGCGTGAAGGGGATTTTGATATCGCTTTCCGTAACTGGTTTGCGGATTACCCGGACGGTGATAATTTTATATACCCGTTGTTTCACTCATCACAAATCGGTTCGGGTAATTTTTCCCGATTCAAAGATGAAAAGGTGGACAGTTTAATCGAACAATCTCAACAGGAATTGAATGAAGAAAAGCGGGCTTTGCTCTTGCGGCAGGTGAACGATATGATCTATGAAAAAGCGCCTGCGTTGTTTCTTTGGTATCGCGCTAAATATATTGTTCATCAACCTTGGTTGAAAAATTACTCGGAACCGTTGATTTTCAACGGAACCCGTTTTCTGGATGCAGAAATTGTTAAACCCGGTTTGTCCGAAAGAACTCTAGCGACTCAGTAAGTTATGCACACATATATTGTACGGCGTTTATTGTTGATAATCCCGGTGTTATGGGGTGTGGTGACCATCACGTTTTTCCTCAGCCGAATGGTACCGGGTGATCCGGCGGATGCCATGGCGGGACAACGGGCGACGGAAGAACAACGCCAGCAAATCCGCGAACGCTACGGGTTTGATAAACCCCTGCTTATTCAATATGGGATTTACCTGATCAATATTTGCCAAGGGGATTTAGGCTTATCGTATGACAGCCACCGGCCGGTTACCCGCATTATTGCCGAACGATTCCCCAATACATTCCGGCTGGCATTTACGGCGATGGTTTTCGCGGTTTTGTTTGGAGTCACAGCTGGACTTGTTTCCGCTCTTTTTCCCAACACCTTTTATGATCGTGTGGCGATGGTTTTATCATTGCTGGGGATTTCCACCCCTGTTTTTTGGCTTGGGCTGTTACTGATGTATTTCATCGGGGTGCGTCTGCAATGGCTCCCGCCTTCCGGATTCGGTGACGGCGGTATCCGCTACCTGGTTCTCCCCGCCATTGCATTGGGAACCCAGTCCGTCGCGTTTTTAGCACGAATGACACGGGCGGGGATGCTGGAAGTGTTGAATCAAGAATATCTGGTCACCGCAAGAGCCAAAGGTCTTAGGGAAGTAGTTGTCGTTTTCAAACATGCTTTCGCGAATGCAGTTATTCCCATTGTTACGATCATCGGTCTTGATTTCGCCAGTTATCTATCCGGTTCGGTTCTGACCGAAAAAGTTTTTTCCTGGCCGGGACTTGGACGGCATATCGTCACCGCTATCGCTCAGCGTGATTATCCGGTTATCAATGGAACCGTGTTGTTTTTTGCTTTGATTTTTGTCATGATCAATTTGATAGTCGATCTGTTATACGCTTATCTTGATCCCAGAATACGTTACGGCACATGAGAATACCACGACATCCTTATATTATAATTGGTGGCACCATATCAGTGTTGCTGATTTTATCCGCTTTATTCGCTCCATGGATCAGCGGCTATCCACCGGATGAAATCAATCTGAGGGCACGGTATCAACCGCCATCATGGCAGCACTGGTTTGGTACGGATGAAGTTGGACGTGACATATTCAGTCGAGTGATCCATGGAACTCGAATTTCGTTAGGCATCGGTTTAACCACCCGAACCGTTGGGCTGCTGATCGGATTAATCATTGGCTGCCTTTCGGGCTATTACGGCGGCAAGGTGGATGTGCTACTGCAACGGCTGGTCGATATCACCATGGCTTTTCCATTCCTGCTGCTGGTTATTTTCATCGCCGTGGTTTTTTCCGAAGGCTTGCTGTCGGTTTTCGTCGCTTTGATTTCTGTCATGTGGGCCAGCATGGCAAGATTGATGCGGTCGCAAGTCATGTTGGTTAAGGAAATGGAATATGTAACCGCGGTTAAAGCGTATGGTGCATCAGACTTACGGATTATCATTCGCCATATTTTGCCGAATGCTTATGTCCCCGCCCTGATCTGGTGGACGATGGGTTTGGCTCATGCCATCATGGCTGAAGCGGGTCTTTCCTTTCTTGGCCTGGGAGCACAGCCCCCTGCGCCCAGCTGGGGCAGCATGATTCATTACGGCTCTCAGGCCATTCGCGTAGCCCCGTGGGTTTCGCTATTTCCTGGCGCGGCGTTGGCAGTTACGGTGTTGGGTTTCAATCTGCTTGGGGAAGGTTTGCGGGATGTTTTGGACCCGCGGGAAAGGGATAATGGGAATGGTTAGTTAAGATTCTTCTCCCCCTGCCTTCTGGACATATGTTCCTCTGATGGGAATCATTGGTAAAATGATCGTCCAGAA
>CAZXSQ010000515.1:0-4408 GCA_964643335.1 uncultured bacterium | reverse complement strand
AGGTGAAGTGGCTTAATTCTTTTGAATAACTTATGAAGCGTATTTATCCTATCCCCACAATCGATTTCCTGCCTTTTGATGAATTAGACGAAAATATTTTTGTCACTTTAATTTACAGCCAGGGGACCTGGGATGCAGTAAAGGATAAGGTACGCATTTTTTTCGACACGAAAATAAAAATTCAAGAGGCCACACTCACACACTGGGATTCCCTGTTTGATCAAGCGCGAGGTGAAATAATCTATTCAGTTGGAGGCGGTCTGGCTGTAGACGCTGCAAAATATCTGGCATTCAAGAAAAACCTCCCATTAATTTGTCTTCCAACAGCATTGTCTGTCGATGCTTTTTTTACCTGGGCCTCGGGCGTGCGGGAAAATAGATGCGTACGTTATTTGGAAACCAAACCACCGGATAGAGTGGTTATAGATTTTGAGGTACTATCCCAGGCACCGAAATCCTTGCGTGCCGCCGGAATTTGTGATGTTCTGTCCATCGCCACCGGATGCTGGGATTGGCAGTATGCAGAAAAGAAAGGGGAAAATCCACCTGGAATGCGTTTCATTCCATATGTGGCTGAAACCGCCAAAAACATATTGCAAGGAGCCCTCAGCTGTTCTGAGGCGGCAGGACGAGGAGACCCAGATGGACTCAAACAACTATTGGATTGCCTCGCGCTTGAAGTGCAGCTGTGCAATCTAATCGGTCACTCTCGCCCCGAGGAAGGAAGTGAGCATTATTTGGCCTACGCCGCTGAAAATAAGCTGGAAGGAGTCCATCCCCATGCAGAATTGGTTGCCCCAGGGATATTGCAGTTCGCAGAATTGCAGGGTCAAAATGTAAAACCATTGAAAAAAGCTTTGGAAGCATGTTATATTCGATTGGATAAAATTCCAAAAAATACAATGAAAGAAATCTTAAAAAGGCTTCCAGCATATTGCAGCAAGCATAATCTTCCATACGGCTTGGCGCATGAACTTAATGAAAACAAGCACAGTTCTTAACCGCACTCCCAAATCATCAAAATTAGAATTACTCTTACTATTGTGGAGAAAATTTTTTAATAAGGAAATAAACACCATGATAACAACCAGAGCACATATTGCACTTTTTTTACTATTTTTATTTTGGGCTGTGGGCAGTAGTATTTCTTCCGCACAACAAGTAGAACCGACTGATGAGGAACAACTCATGCTTGAGTTGATTAACCGGGCACGTTCAGATCCTCCGGCTGAAGGAACAAGGCTGGCCAATCATCCGGATCCCGAAATTCAAGGCGCTTACAGTTTCTTTAATCATGATGTAGAAGCCATGGAAGCTGATTTCCAAACCTATCCACCACGTCCACCATTAGCCATGAACTTGAAACTTATACAGGCCGCCCGCCGCCACAGTGCGGATATGAGGGATAACCGTTTTCAAGATCATTTCGGCACTGACGGTTCCGATCCGGGCCAGCGTTTGACTGAAGCCGGTTATGAATGGCGGGGATATGGAGAAAACGTGTTCGCTCATGGGGAGAATGTTGAACATGCTCATGCCGCTTTTGTAGCTGATTGGAATGTCCCCAGTTTGGGCCATCGAAAAAACACGCTTGAATTTGATCATGATCCCAACTGGAAAGAGGTCGGTATCGGCATTCTTCGAACCGCATCCGCTAAGGTATTGAGATCAAGAATCCAACTCAAAAAAACAAATGAATTTAAATCAGCCGGAATGCAGCTCAAGCAGCAAGATTCGGTAGGACCGTTGCTCGTTACTATCGATTTTTCTGTAACTTTTTCTTATACGCCGCAATTGTTGGGTGTTGTTTATGCCGATACAAACAACAATGATTTTTATGATCTCGGTGAAGGATTGGGAGGAGTTCAAATCACAGTTGTTGGGACCAATTTCTCCACAATAACGTTTTCAAGCGGCGGCTATTCAATACCAATATCAACTCCGGGTGAATATGATCTGGAAGCATCAGGAGGTTTGTTACCCGAGCCTATGACGAAAACTTTTAACATTGGCAGTGAAGATAATGTGAAGGTTGATTTTGTGTTGAAAGGGGGTACGGCAGTGCCTGATTGGAAACGTTATTGAAATAACTTAACCGAATTTGTGACCTATAAGGGACTCATTTTTTTATACTCCCACCGAATTAATCACTTGACATGAATCTGAAGATTAGTTTACAATTCATATAATATCGTAAATATGTAAACTTAAGGAGTGCATACCATGATTGGCACCCGTATCAAGATCGCCCGTAAAAAAGCGGGATTTTCTTTACGGGGGCTTGCTGATGCCCTGGGGAATAAAGTATCCCCACAGGCTATAGGAAAATATGAACGGGGTGAGGCTATCCCACGTTCTAGTGTATTGATTGAACTCAGTAAATCCTTGGGAGTGACCGTACCATTCCTCTTGGATACTCAGGGGATTGAACTTTCTGGTGTTGAATTTCGTACCAAGGCAAACACCTCCGCTAAAGACTGTGCCCGTGTTGAAACCGCAGTGGTGGAATGGATTGAACGCTATATACAGATCGAATCCATCCTGGATATCAAAAGCACTACATGGGATATGCCTTTTAATAGACCTCAAAAAATTCATGGTGTTGAAGACGCTGAAATAATAGCGGATCAAGTTCGTGACACATGGGATCTGGGAATCGATCCCATTCCTAATATGACGGAACTGTTGGAAGAAAAAGGTTTAAAAGTCTTGATAGAAGAGCTTCCTGACCGGGTGTCCGGATTAAACTGCTTGGTAAAAGGAAAGGATATTCCAGATGGACTGCCGGTAATTATTGTAAATCGGTGTTTTCCTCTGGAGAGACGCCGGTTAACGCTTGCTCATGAATTGGCGCATCGTATTTTTGAACCGGATGGTCTTGATCCGAAAACCCTTGAAAAAGCTGCCCAACGGTTTGCCGGTGCATTTCTGATTCCTAAAAAACACTTGGAAAATGAAGCCGGTAGAGTGCGGCAATCTTTTGGATATCAGGAATTGATCAGTTTGAAACGGTTATATCGGGTCAGTGGTACGGCATTGCTGATTCGTTTACGTGATACCGGGATTATTTCCGAAAGTACCTTAACGTATGCGTTTCAATCTATTGCGCGAACCTGGCGTACACAAGAACCTCATCCGCTTGAAAAAAAAGGATACGAAGGAAAATGGGAACCAGCGAAGCGGTTTGAGCGGTTATGTTACCGGGCATTAGCAGAAGACTTGATTTCTCTCCCCAAAGCAACGGAACTTTTACGCTATCCTCTGGAAACAGTTATCCGCGGATTGAAAGGACCATATGGGGATAATGCGCATCGTTGTTAGTGATACATCCTGCCTGATTGATCTTCGTAAAACCAATTTGTTAGAAGCATTCGCACAACTTCCCTATAAAATTATGATCCCTGATATTCTCATTGAACATGAGTTTGTGAAATTTAAACCTGAAGATAAAAATGCTCTGATTGATAATGGTGTTCAGATTGTAGAACTTTCTGAATCCGGTATTGAACGGATCACACAAATTCAAGTTCAAAACGCCGCTCTTTCTGTTTATGACTGCTTTGCCTTCGTCGTCGCTGAAAATCACCCTGGTTCTATTCTTCTGACTGGTGATAAACGGCTTCGTACACTTGCAATTCAATCAGGGATCGAATCTCATGGTGTTTTGTGGGTTATAAATGAATTGAATACCCACGATTTGGTCACTCCTAGAAAATTACACCGTGCCCTCACTTTTTTTGAACAGGATGAAACAGTAAGAATACCTGCCATAGAAATAAAAAATCTGCTTCGAAAACTGGAAGTTCTTTTTTAATTTCTCCACTTTTTCCAGTGTGAATGAAATAGAAATTACCAGAACTCACACCCTTAGTGTATGATAATGTCTACATTTGGAAAAAATGGAAAGGTGATCTTCCAAATGAATTAAACTTGTGAAGGTGCCGCATTCTCAAAACGCTCAAAGATGGATTCCAAAGTGGAATAATCATCTAACTCTTCTAAATTCAAATACTGAATATCTTGCATTTCCAATGGAATACTACCAATTAGATCGCGATGAGTGACAATTGGTATAATAGGCTTGCATAATCCCCAAGCTGCCCCCAGTTCAACTTGTACCCATTTTGAAGAAACGGATTTTGGAGACAATAAAACCACAAAAACATCACATTGAGAAATTGCTTGTCTAAGTTCCGATTTCCAAAACTCACCAGCACTTATCATATCAGTAGTAAAAATTCTCAAATTTGGTTTTTGAGACAAACGCCCCTTTACTATTTGCATTTCTGCTTTGTCTTCAAGCGCGTAACTCAAAAAAATGTTTATTTTAGGTTTTTGTTGATTCACAGGCATAATTGGACGAAGCGGCTAACGCCGCAGAGCTGCTCAGACCTGAGTGATCTGATTG
>CAZXSQ010000514.1:1476-4443 GCA_964643335.1 uncultured bacterium | reverse complement strand
TAAGCAAGTGGTTGCATGCGCATTCCTTAGGGGCTCTGCAGGCACTTAGAGCCACAGCATCACATCATGCTTCATGTCGCCGCAGCGGTGAAGGAAAAAGCGTTCTCATCAAGCATATTTGTGGTCTTTTCAAACCGGATGCAGGTAATATATATGTTGAAGGTCAAGAAATAAGCCAGCTGGATGAGTTCGGATTAAATCCAGTGCGGAAAAAAATTGGGTATCTTTTCCAAAACGCCGCCCTTTTCGATTCTATGGACGTTTTGCACAATGTGGGTTTTCCACTTTTCGAAGAAAAACTATTAACCGAAAAGGAAATTCGGGATAAGGTACTGGAAGTCCTGCATTTAGTTCGCTTGGGAGATATATTGGAAAAAATGCCGACAGAACTTTCCGGAGGGATGAGAAAAAGAGTCGGTTTAGCAAGGTCGATCATTCGAGAACCCAAAATAATATTATACGATGAACCGACTACCGGACTCGATCCGATAACATCGGACGCTATTAATGATTTGATCGTCTCTCTAACTCAAAAATTGAAAGTCACTTCAGTGGTTATCACTCATGATATGGTTAGTGCGTTTAAAATAGCCACGAAATTTTCTATGCTGCTGGATGGAAGAATTATCTACACGGGTACTCCGGATGAGGTAAAAAACACCGATAACGAAATTATTCAGCAGTTTATACAGGGAAAATCGGAAGGTCCGTTGTCGAATTTATAACGGTCAAAAAGTTCATTGGTAAAAAATACATTAAAAATGATTGCATAGAAATCGTTTAACCAAGGATAAAGCACTATGAGCAAGGAAGCCAAACTGGGCTTATTCGTTTTAATCGTATTTGCCGTTTTCCTTTTTTTCACCATTAATTTACTTTAAGAACATTGGAACGCTTGAAGTAGGTGCCCCGGTGAAACAGGCCGGTTTCGATGTGGGTGAAGTTTCGAATATTTCATTAGAAACTATAAAAGAACCCACCTCTTCTATTTTCATTTGTGTTGAGATTCTCGTCTCCGAAGAAGCCATTATTTCGAATGAATCCGAAGCTTCGATTCAAACATTGGGAATGATGGGAGAAAAGTACATAGAAATTTCTTTTGGAACTAAAAAAGAAGCACCAGAAGGAACTCGAATCGAAGGACAAGGACCTTTTGAATTGGATCGTGTTATGGAAAAAGCCGTTTCTTTGACCGATGATCTAAAATTAACAGTCCAATCGTTCAACAAGATTATCGGTGATCCAGAACTCCAAACCAACATGACCAAACTTATTGCCAATCTCGAACAATTTTCAGAAGACTTGAATACCATATTGGGCGGTGAACAAGATAATTTCAAAATAATAATCGAAAACATGGTCGCTGCTTCTGATAATTTAAATTCCACAATCGCTACGGCAGAACTTTTCATAACCGATACCCGAAAATTAATTTCAAAAAATGAAGGCAACATTTCAACTACACTTGAAAATGTTTCCGTTGTTTCTCAAGAAATACGCGAAAATCTCGTCATGGATATCAAAACCATGAGCAAGGAACTCAAACAATTTTCAGTGAAGTTGAATGATTCAATTGAACAGGCTAATGGACTTATGGCTAAAATTGACGGCATGGTCGATGAAAATAAACCTAATGTGCAGCAAATCATGGATAATGTCACCAACCTTAGCAAAAAGGCAAATAACGCCTCTGAACGAGTTGACGATATTCTCAAACATATTCAAAAGGAAAACGGTCTTGTTCACAGTTTAATTTATGATCCTGAAATGGCGGAGAGCACTAAAAAAACCCTGAACAATGCATCGGGTTTTTTAGAAGGAGCGTCCAGTTTTACTGAACGATTCGAGTTTATGGCCGATTTGCGGTATTTCCCAGACAGTCCCCGTTTTGACCCAGATGATAATAACATGCGCGCCGATTTGGGGATTAAATATAATTTTGACAACGATTTCTTCTTATTTGCGGGAGGCAACAGCCTTGGTTCCGCCAATGATGTTGAAGCCCAGTTGGGATATTGGTTCGGCCCTGTTGCAGTTCATGGGGGGCTTATTGAATCGGAGGTTGGTGTTGGCATCGATTGGCAAGTCATAGACCGGTTACTTTTAGGAGTTGAAGGTGTCGGTTTAACCGACAGACATGAGGAACGCCTGGACACCTATGCGGAAGTGCTGTTATGGGAATGGTTATCGCTTGTCGGAGGAGTGCAAGATATTACGGATGAACAATTCGCAAATGTAGGTTTAAGAGTACATTTTTAGATCAAACCATGCCGCCGGGACGGCGGCGTTACAACAACTCATAAATAATAATCAAAACGTATTCGTGAAAAACAAAACAATTTACTCCTGTACTTCATGTGGTCATCAACAGGCTAAATGGTTCGGCCGCTGCCCCCAGTGCAATGAATGGAATACGGCGGCGGAAGAACAATTGGGGGGTACTAGTCCGCGAGAAAAAATCCTTCACTCCGAAAAGGTTCGAACTGAACACCCTCAGCCGATAACAGAAATACAGATTTCCGAAAAAGACCGCTATTCAACCTGCATCTCAGAAGTAAACCGGGTTTTAGGAGGCGGAATTCTTCCGGGAGCCTCCATTCTTCTCGGGGGAGAACCGGGAATCGGTAAATCCACCATCCTTTTGCAAATCGCCGATCATATCGCCCAGGAATACGGCCGGGTTCTTTATCTTAGTGGAGAGGAATCTCCGGCGCAGATCAAACTTCGTGCTGAACGCCTGAATGCCAAATCGCCCGAACTCTACATCAAATCGGCCACGCAAGTGGAAGAAATGATCGCAACGATTCGCTCACTGCACCCTTATCTCAGCATTGTCGACTCAATTCAAACCACAGTTTGGTCTGAATTGGGATCGGCTCCCGGCAGCGTAGGCCAGGTAAGGGATTGCGCCGCCATTCTCACAAGGTTGGCGAAAGAAACAGAATCACCTATCATATTAGTAGGGCA
>CAZXSQ010000514.1:0-1466 GCA_964643335.1 uncultured bacterium | reverse complement strand
CGCTGGTCCTCGAATTCTGGAACATCTCGTCGATGTTGTCCTATATTTTGAAGGAGACCGTCACCAAAATTACCGGTTGCTCCGCGGAACCAAAAATCGTTTTGGTTCAACGTATGAGGCCGGAATTTTTGAAATGGGCAGTACGGGATTACAGGAAGTCCCCAATCCGGCAAGCACGTTTGCAGGCACGGGCGGTGAAAGGCCTTCGGGATCGATTGTAACTGTGACGTTGGAAGGAAATCGTCCCTTGTTGATCGAAGTCCAAGCGCTTGTGGCACCTTTTCACGGGTATGGCTTTCCGCGTCGGACTTCGACGGGTATTGATAATAATCGGCTGGCAATGATTCTTGCGGTGCTGGAAAAACGCCTGAATTTACCACTCGGTGCACGAGATATTTTTGTGAACGTAACCGGCGGAATTTCAATTTCAGAGCCATCTGGGGATCTGGGCATCGCAACAGCGATTTTGTCAAGCTTTTTTGACGTTCCTATTCCACCGCAGTATATTGTTTTTGGTGAAATCGGGCTATCCGGTGAAGTTCGTGCGGTACGGGGAACAGAACAACGACTGGCCGAAGCCAGACAATTGGGTTATCATCGGGGAGTCATTCCACAAGGCAACGCCCGTGAATTGATAAGACAAGGAATTTCACTCGAAGGGATTAATCAAGCGCATACTGTTGAAGAGGTCAAATCAACACTCTTTGAACCATGAAAATTAGAAAATATCCCCAATCAGAAAAATCCCCAAATTCAGAAAATGTCGTTCCCTTTTTGCGGGTAGTGCGATTCTTCTTTATCGTACTGACCACATTACTGGTTCATGAATGGGCACAGGTCATCAATCCATATATTCAAAATGAAGACCTGATCTATTATTCGCTTTGCGGGATGATCGTTGCTATAATCCTGGTGTTCATTGAAAGCAAGATCCGGTATGCATTCCCCCAGGAACTTTTTGTTGGTGTCATCGGCTTAATCGGCGGGTTGACTACATCCGTGCTGATCCAGTTTGCCATCCCTGAAACATTGCCTGAAGGTACAAAAGTCGTCACACGTTTGGGATTGCACCTGTTTTTGGGATATTTCGGGATGGTCATCGCGCTGCGTTATGCCCACCGCTTCGATTTTACTGCAACTAAAATACTCTCCCGAAGTGAAGACCGTTTATACGGCTGTAAAATTCTCGATACCAGTGTTTTAATCGATGGGCGCATTATTGAAATTGTGGAAGTAGGCTTTCTGGAAGGGGTAATCATCATCCCTTCATTTGTGGTCAATGAGCTGCAAACCTTATCGGATTCGCAAAACCATCTAAAACGTTCCAAGGGCCGCCGGGGCTTGGACATTTCAAAACGGCTGCAAAGTTCAACCCGGTGCGAAGTGGAACTCCTGGAAGTTGATTTTTCCACCGAAACCGGTGTGGATAAGAAATTGCTCGCTTTGGCCAAAATTTATGAGGGAAC
>CAZXSQ010000513.1:3882-4444 GCA_964643335.1 uncultured bacterium | reverse complement strand
TACTCTCCAGTTCCATTCTTTTTGGGTAGAAAAAGCATAAACATTGTTTTCATTTTTGGCTTTTGTGAACCAAATATTTCCTTCATTAGTGATATGCCACGGCCGTATGTTGAAAATGGCTTCACCATTCACAAAATTCCACAATGCCAGTTCACGCAGACGGGCTTCCTGTTCAATTGGCAGCTCTCCATCAGGTTTTGGACCAATGTTGAACAATAAGTTTCCGCCTTTCGCCCTGGTTTCAATCAATAGTTCTATTGCTTGAGTTCCGGATTTGTAATGCTCGTTTGTGGGTTTGTACTGCCATTGCGTTCCCATGGTAAAACATGCTTCCCATGGCCCCTTCAATGGCTCGCCTGGGAGTCTCTGCTCCGGTGTTTCCATCGCTCCACGGGTGACAACAACATCAGGTTGAATTTCCCAGCACAACTCTTTCAGTCCTTCAGCTGGGCCATCCAAAAACATTACATCGATTTTGCCGTAATTACTCAGCAGTTCCTTCAATTGAGCGCGGTCATGCTCCATAAGCGGTGGATTTTTCTGCGGCGTCACACCAGAACGT
>CAZXSQ010000513.1:0-3872 GCA_964643335.1 uncultured bacterium | reverse complement strand
TTCCCTGCTGGTAGAGGAAATGGAAATCGTCCGGAGAAAAATAAAATCCCACTGCTATACCCTGATCACGAAACGCTTCTACATATTGCGCCGTGATATCCTGGCCATATGGGGTGTTCATAATATTGAAATCGGTGGTCATTGTATCGAACATGCAAAAACCGGAGTGATGCTTGGCCGTAAAAACCGCATATTTAAATCCGGCCAATTTCGCCAATACAGCCCAATCTTTTGGATTGTATTTATAAGGATTAAACGACTTGGGCAGTTCATTAACATATTTTTCCAGATAGTCTTCTGAAGCCCCAACCATCGAATGGCTGATAACCGAACCCAACTGGCTGTCCAGACTCCAGTGAATGAACAATCCCAATCCCGCATCCATAAACCACTCAATACGTTCTTCCTTGTTCCCCACTGTGTTTTCATCGGCGAAAGAAACCAATCCACTGAAAAACAGAAACGGAAGCAGCAACAAGATCAACCACATATTACGCATTTTTTATCACTCCTTTTTTTCCCATCCATTATGATGAATAAACTCCCCAACAGGTAAACGAGTTTTCTTTAGATTTTCGTCCTGGGGATACCCTACAGGAACAACCAAAGGGATAATGTGAGAGCGCGGTATGTTTAAAGCCGACCTTACACGCTGTTCATCAAAACCTTCCATCGGAACCGTACCGAGTCCGGCGGATGAAGCAGCCAACATGAAGACCATGGAGGTTAACATCACCTGTTTAGTCAACCAATACCGTTTCTGAACTGCTGGCATACTGGGAATCGGCCGCTTTAACTTCAATAAGGGCGCACATGAGAATTTCCACAACCACCCCAATCCAAAAGGCCCTTGTTCAAACGCCAATGGAACAAACTGTCTCAATTTTTTCTCATACTCCGGATTGATTGCTCCGGCTGCCAATTCACATGCAATTACCCGTTCAAAATTATGTTCGATGGCTTTGCGGTCACCTGTAAACACCACAACAGCGGGGGCTTCCTTGACCTGTCTTTGATACATGCAGGCTTGAAATAATTGCTCTTTGATGGCTTCATCATCAGCCACTACAAAATGAGTGGGTTGCAGGTTGTATCCACTCGGCGCCCAGTGGGCTATATCGAGCAATCGATCCATAAGTTCTTTGGGAATGGGATCGGATTTAAAATGGCGAATCGCCCGTCTCTGCTGCACTAATGCTTCGAAATCATCTAAATTCATTTTGTTATGACCTTAAATTGAACACTCATGTAATCACAAGCGGTTCTTCCCTCTCTTCAAGCCGCCAGGCGGCGTAGGCCAACACGGCATCAATGTCTTCAGGTTCCAGGTAGGGGTAAGCTTGAAGGATGCGTTCGCGCGACTTGCCGCTGGCAAGCAATCCCAGGATAGTACCAGCCGTCACTCGTAGACCACGGATGCAAGGCTTCCCACCCATCACGGCAGGATTGTGGGTAATTCTTTCTATCTGCATGGGACATCTCCTCGAATCTTCTTTACACGTTTGAGTGACCACCATCTTTTAATAACTATTTTATTGTTATTTAAAACTCAGACCGGTACTCGTCTTTATACAACCCTATTTTCTCTATGGGGATTCGTTTGAATCCTATTTTGTATACCGGTGAATCTTCGGTTAACTGGAAATTCATGTTTTCCGGATCCACAAATCCTGGGTTGCCTTCTGTATAATTATCGGTAAACGTCACCCATTCTCTTTTGACACCTTGGAGATTCAACCACTTGCCTCCAAAGTTCACATTGCGGGCAATCACGTTACCTTTCGGGACAAGAGGATCGTTTTCAAGAATCGTGGCGAGTTTGGGATAACGCAGGCTGTATGGCGGCTGATTATAATTGACCGCCTCCAGTTTTTCATACATATGCCAGCCGCCGCCTTTCACAGCGTACTTGTTGGCCCAGCCCAAACACCGGGCGTCTATATGTACCGCCGGATTGCATTCCACGAAGATATTGTTTTCAACCGTGTTATCCCGTCCCCCTCCAATGAACGCCGCCCGGCTGGCTTTATAGAACACGTTGCCGAAAATAAGCGTTCCACTGGCGGCATCGTCAAGATAAACCGACATGGCGCCATGCGTATAGGGACCATGAATATCATGAAAGTAATTATAGCGCACCACATTCCCGCGCATGGTCCAGTTCCGTCCCATATAAAAAGCGCCGACGTCTCCGGTTTCCTGACAAATATCATGAACCTCGTTGAATTCCAACAGATGCTCGTTGCCGCCGAACAACACTCCGGCATGGGGGGCATCATGGATGTGGTTATGCGAAATGCGGTTCCCTACCCCGCTCATGCGAATCGCCGGTTGATATGTCCTGACCCAGCGGCTGAAATGATGGATGTGGTTGTTTTCCGCGAAATGGTTCGCTGGAGTCAGTGTTTCACGATCTCCTCCATTCAATTGAATGCCACCGTCACCGGTTTGTGAAATATCGCAGGATAACACGCCGTTCTGTTCCCCGCCGTTAATAATAACTGCTGAGTTTCCGATATTGAGCATATTACATCCTGCGATCAGGTTATGCGATCCACCTTCGATAACAACAGCATGTCCTCTTGTGTATTCAAAGGTCAAATCCCTGAAAGTGACATGAGAAACTTGTTTGAGAGAAATAAGAGGTTCATCCAAAATGGAAACATACACTTTTCCTTTATAAATCTCTGCCGGGGGCCAAAAATATAAAATCCCGCTGCTTCGATCAAGATACCATTCTTCCGGCTCGTCGAGTTCTTCGAGAATGTTCAACGCTTGAAACCGCTGCCCTTTTTTATATCCGTATACACCATGAGGTTCTAAGGTTTCGATCACATTTTTCTTCGGATCGATGGATCGTACTTTTTCATAGGATTCAGCCCAATCTTGTGTCCAATAGCCATGAACCCATACATCCTCCAGCCCGGCCCATTGATCGGGATGATCGCTTTCATAGGAAAATTTACCACCTTGCTGGCCATCCGGCGCACCGGTTATGGTTCCCCATCCTTCATTCGGCCAGCGCGCCAGTTGCATTGGCCGTTCTTGGAAGAACAATTCCAATCCCGCCGGATAGGACGGCCTGCCAAAGCCACGGGTTTTCATTTCACCGTAGGTGGTTATTCCCTGAGCTTTAAGATCAGACTGAACGATCTTGGTTCGATGCTCAGGCTCGATCCGCCGCAGCACTTCCGGATCGAAAATAGGAGAAAAATCCTTGACCTGTTTACCTCCCACAATTTTCACTATCTCATTTTCATAAGAACGGTACACCACAGGAGATTGTTCTGTACCACTGTCCAGTTTACCTTCCAGTTCAAAGGATTGCGGCAGGTAATACACACCCCCACGAATATAAACCGTCACTCCTCCCCTTCTCATCTGCCCCTGCCGGTTGACCATCCGAATCGCATCCCGAGCTCTTCCCAAAGTAGCAAAAGGCCCATCACCCCCCTCATCATCCGGTTCAGCCAACAACCCCGACCATTCATCGTTCCCATCCTGAGAAACAAAAAACGTGATCCCAGAAGCAGCCCAACCTTGCGGCACTGCTTGCATTAGAAATAAGGTACACATTGCCATGAATGTGAATATGCATGATGTTTTCATCTTTATGATTTTTTGTCCTTTCACTCAGAGGAATAAACTCATCCTGGTGAGTTTCGCTCAGCTCAACACCACCCTACGAGTTGTTGTTTTTGTTTGTCCTTTTTTAACAATGAATTCTATTAGCTTCGAAGGATCATCATAGGACTTTCCCTTCCCATCGGCAATAGAAGCATCGGCCTCATCGATCAACTGACGTAGTACTTCCATCCGGTTTTTATAATGATCACCTAACGCAAAACTTTTATTGGCAGACATGGTATCAC
>CAZXSQ010000512.1:3084-4469 GCA_964643335.1 uncultured bacterium | reverse complement strand
TCCCCCTCGTACAACATGTGAATTGGATGGTGATGATGATGGCCCCATCGGATCACGGGATGGTGAGTTTTCAGGTGCATAATAACCGGGACTATACCAATCCAAGCACCATTCCCAAACATTACCGGCCAGATTATATATACCGAACGGAGAGATCCCTGCCTCGAACTCATCAACCGGGGCTGTATAGGGGTAACCATCGTTAGGACTGTCATAATTGGCCAGAGAAGCTTGGTCAGGATTTAAATCACCCCATGGATATTTGCGCGGATTCTCGTTGAGCGGTGTCTGCCCTCTTGCCATGTATTCCCATTCGGCTTCTGTTGGAAGGCGGTATCGATAAGGGAGAGGGATTTGTTCGGTTCCTGAACGCCATTCACAAAAAGCCATGGCATCTTCCCATGATACTGATACGACCGGATGCTCTGGATGCCGTTCAGCGGGAGTAGGCCAGGTATCTCCAAAACTATCGGGACCGGGCTTATGTCTATTTTGCCCTTCGGCATTCAAATCTTGCCAAAATTTGAAGTAGTGACGGTTGGATATTTCATACCGGTCTGCCTGAAATCCTGTTATTGTTATAGCACGCTGGGGGAGTTCGTCTCTCCAGTCGATGTATTCCGGTGGCACTTCTCCTCCTTCGGTCGTAAATTTACTGCCCCTTAAATAAGTGCCGGTGGGGACCTCTTCCAATGGCAGTAAGGGAGGCTTTGCAGGCTGGGAAAGGCTGGCATTCCAGAAATAAGGTGAATCCCTTCGTGCGCGAAGAGATACGTCATCGACAGCGATACTGGCTCTCCCGTCACGGATCTGTAAAACCAGAGAAGTTCCTTGGGCGCCCACTTCTGTGAGTTCCACCGGACTTTCTATCTGCATCCATTCATTTTCTGGTATCGAGTCTATAGATATATCCGTGTATCCTAAACTGCCGGTTGTATTACTGAAAAGCCCAATGGAGAGGATACCGGCATTGCCGCTGAGACGTTTGACATAGGCCCGGCCTGTAATTCTAAGAGGGAAATCGTAAGGAGCCGGGATGAGATCAGCCGGCTCGAATGGCACCATAACCTGTACTATGTTGTTGTCCGATAAAGTGCCGATAACCAGCGATTGATCGGTCGATTCGGGATAACGTGTCCGATTATCATCAATGGATCCCCGAACGATATGTCCTGTAGTCGTCGGAGGAGTATTGAATACAATATTATTTTGTACTCCGTTGCCAAAATGTTCCACTCTGGCCAATGTGTTTGCTCCCAATGTAAAATTGAGGTCTTTGTATCCGCTCAATACCCGAAATCGCTCTAAGGTGACAACCGTTTCTCCACTCTCTGGCCCGATCAACTGTACCAGGAAATTGATTAAATTAGAGTGGCATTCGTATT
>CAZXSQ010000512.1:0-3074 GCA_964643335.1 uncultured bacterium | reverse complement strand
CGTATTCGAATGAAAATTCTCGTGATGAACGGGGAATCTCTTCATTGAGCGAAATAGACACACCCAAATTCCGGTTGTCTTTTCCGTCAAGAATGGCAATAGCCGCTTGTTGAGGCTGTTCTCCACTCACTGAGGCGATACAGGAAAAATAAACAGAAGTGGCGGACACAGGAACACTCTCGCTCATGATCTGCATGGCTTCTCCTGCACCGAGACGCACCACTATTCGTCCATTTGATACTGCAGTTACTTGTCCCAGTGTACGATCCTGTACTCGAAGAACATTTGTAAATCCCATCGCATCGAGTGTTGACGCATCGTAATTCCGCCCTGGCGGCGTCTGCGCTCCACCCACCGGAATAACAACTATGTCGAAATCGTCTTCCGTCGTTACAGGTTGCGCAATTGTAGGTAACACAAAAAAAGTTAATATGGAAAATAGAATAGTGTAAATCATGGTATTATAAAATGTTTCATCTATTTTTTCTTTATAGTATATCTATTAATTTTTGTCATCTTTTTTTATTGCAAAAGATTCCAGTCAACCAAAAAGACCGGTTCTGCTGGATGATCTTCGGGACGATCGTGATCCGGCTGGTAATTTTTTTGGATTAACATACTTAGTATACCATTGTGTTTCCAGCGGATGCGGTCCAACACCGGTTCCATGTGATCCAGGTTGTGATCCCACAGAATGATTGTTTTTCCTGGAGGTTTATAATTTGGAGGATTTAATTGCTGGGCAACCAAGCGGTCTCCTGATAAATCACCCCGATAAATAACGTAAACACGGTTTTGTGGATCAATTACAATTTCCGGCCGGCTGATGGGCAGTCGTAATGTGCCCCCGCCGCTGAGTTTAAAATCACCGGTTCGATTGGAAATGACATCGCATTGCCAAACATGGACATTGAACCACAGATGCTGATATTGCGGGATGCCCCCCGGATCGTCGGCGTAAAAAACAACATGCAATCGATCCTTTGAATCGATTGCGCTGCTGCATTGATTTATAAGGTTTGTTCCTGGGCTAATTGCCCAGATCACTTCGCTGTTCGTTGGAGTTAACGGGATTGAAAGAGGCAGATCTCTTGAGGACAGCCAGGTTTCACCGCCATCAGGTGTGCAGGCATAGCCGATATTGTGGTTATTGACCAAACCCGGCGGGCCGCCGCGGTTGACCCGCCATACCCAGGTAAAATACATCCGCCCGAGAGAATCAAAGGCGGGATGATTCCAATAGGCATTGCTGGTCCATGGTTTTTGTTCCATTCCTTTTATAAACCGGACAGCGCGGTCTTCCCAGATTTTCTTGGTGTGATCGTAAACCTTCAGGCATATATCTCCATTCCCTGAACTGGCGTGACGGTAAATAAAATACAATTTTCCTTTTCCTTGCCTATCTTTGGTATTCGCGGGTGCCATGACAAAATAGGGGTAGGTGACACGATCTTCAAAAACACCTGTCATCTTGAGCGGCTCCGACCAGGTGTCAATACTCAACGGTTCTGTCGAACGCCTGTAATTCAGTGGTGTACCATGATGATCGTAGGAAAGATGCAGATAGCCGTCTGGATCAATACCCAGGCTTATCGAATTGTGAGAGTCGCGCGTATTGTAGCCGTTCTTCAGCCGTGCTGTTTTCACGGAATTATCCCGCAAATCCCGGCGTACAAACACCATCCGGCTTTGGACGTCATAGTAAGCGGTAAACTGATAATTTCCCCGAGATACGACACCATGATGCCTGAATATGACTGTGTTGACCGTGTTATTCGACCAGCCAGAACCCAATTCCAGGACTTTTTCCGGACGAACCATCGATTCTTCTGTGTATCCGGTTTGCAAAATTAATAAACATAGTATGGAGAGTAGGGTTCTTATTAAATTTTGAAATATTTGTGGTGGTTTATTCATATGTTTCCTTTCGTGTGTAATTGAATAATTATTCTCTTAATTTTGAAATAAACGACAAAACACTAGTATTTGTTTCAGTTTGATTGGGTTTTCTTGTTATTTCATAAAATTAAATAAATCATTATGTTACGCTTGGTTTATCAATCCACTCCTCTCTAATAAACACAGAAAAGATTTCAAGGAGTTCTCTTGACGGGCGATATTTTTTTGTGCATATAGTATTTATGTTCTTGAATATTACATAAAGGTAAGGATTTTCCTGATGCGAAATTGATTGCTTCGGCATAAAATGAAAAAGGGAAACACACCGCCAAGGTTTAGGGCCCGAAACGATGTGCGAACCCGGAAAGGAGACTACCGATGGGTAGCCTGCCTACACTTATTCAAGCACGGGTGTGCTGTGCTTGTCAAGCTAAAATTGCGCCGATTGAGACCGTATTTTCATGCGGACCTCCAAAACTTGATTGATTTGAATGAAAACGCGATTGCATTCCTGTTTAAATGTTTCTATGATATCGCTGGCACGTGCCCCAAAAAGTGCTGTAAATAGTACTGTTTACTCTAGCGCGGACAATCCGTGGAAGAAATTCAAAGAGGATAATGTAAATCAATGGGATCATAGGGATAACTTCGTTCAAGACGGTATAGAAGGTACGTTTAGCGCAGTTTGTTTAGCCGCGACTGACACTTATGGTAAGCGAACGGATCAACCGAAATTCGATCAAAACGGTGAAGCGCGTAGTTTCCCCAAAGTCAGTATAAACAGTTATTTAGAAAGTCAAGATTTTGAACGGCCTTATCTGATGATGACACATAGGCCAGATGGTGTTTATTTGCATACTGGATCCGATTTGGCCCATTGGGATGATGGATTGGTCGTCTTGCCATTCGGTCATTATCCGACTTTAGTTGGTGATACTGGATGTGATACCCGAACTTCTGAACATAATAAGTTATATTACACCGTCACAGATAAAAGTTTAAATGTTGCAACTTTATATCGACGTTGTGCTCAAGTCGTCTTGGAGTGAAGTTACTAATATTACAAAAGGGGAGATTTAATCTCCCCTTTTATTTGTATTTTCAAAAGGAGATGCACATGACTGTAGAGTGCTAAATTCACCTAACATTTATATACTTACATGTCAAGCTGCAAG
>CAZXSQ010000511.1:2477-4483 GCA_964643335.1 uncultured bacterium | reverse complement strand
GAGATACTCACCGTTTTTACGGCTGAATATAGCAGGGGTGATTCTTCCATTTGGTACAAACAAACGTAAAGAAGAAGCCAGAAGATAGCCTTGCGGTGAAACATTATCAATTTTTTCTTCCCAAAGGACAGAACCGTCATCGGCATCAAGCGCGCATTTATAGACTCCCTGCGTCGGGAAAAGTCCATAAAAACAATAAGCGGCACCGTCATCCACTAGCACACCGGTCCTGGCCGGATTCAATGAAATCATTCGCCCGTTCCCTGGTAAACAGCGGCTTTCCATAGAAGGTTTATGCTTCCAAACTAGAGAACCATCAGCTGCTTTTAGACAATAAACCCACCCGTCGTCAGAACTCACATACAATTTGTCTTCAAAGATCGTTGGAGCGAGCCGAATAGGGCCTTCGGTAAAGAAAGTCCAGCGCACTTCCCCACTTGCTGCATCCAGGCAGTACACTTTGTCGTCAGCTGAAGATCCAAAGTAAACCAAGTTATTAACCACAGTGGTATGGAAAGCCCGGTCAAATGTCACCAGTGGGCGTAGTTCCCTGCGGTGATGCCAGTAATCGCGCCTGGCCGGAGGAGGCCATGCGGGCTGTGGTTTATGGGATGACTTGTAAACCCAGATCTCTTTTAGCGGTACCTCAATGTTTTCATCAGTCACGCCGCTGCGTGAGTGATCATGCAGGTAGGTAGGCCAATCTGCACCGTATACAGCCCCGGCAATAAAAAGAGAAACAAGCAGGCTTAAATATCTATTACACTTTTCCGGTTTCATGTTGGATTCCCTTTTATGCATCGAATCTTGGTCAAATTCATAGAATATCCACGATTTTTAGGGAAGGCTATGTTATAAACAAGAGGCAGGGGCGGTTCGCGAACCGCCCCTGCACAATAACGTTGAGTGATGTGTCCGAAGTAAATGTCAAGCTTCTTCTACAACTTCAAATCCTTTTAAATAGGCAAGGTTGTAAACTTCACGCTTGAAATCGCCATAGAAAGTTACCCGGTGCCAGCCTCGTTTATCCCAGCCTTCCATCAATTTGTAAACATCCCCTTTTACCTCTACTGCCAATTTATTGCGGCAGGCCATATCTTCATCCACATTTTCAACTGTTTTCCCCTGATGAAAGAGAATTTGATTCGGATCCAACAACACTTCGATAGTCGTGGTCATCTCACCTAGAGGCATAAGAGATCGGTCACAAGCCCCCTGGTGATCTTCGGAGTGGCTCCGCAAATGATATGGATTGCTGGAACCTTCAGGGCCGAAAACTTTAGTCGGCGCTACACAATGAGCATAAATTATTTGATCTTTCGACGTATCGATCACTGGATCGGAAATAAATCCAGGTCGTCCGGTTTGATAAGACATTATTAATTTGGTAAGAGTCGACCGCTGATCGGCTTCGCAAGCCCCAACACGGCCTTCATTATCAAGCTGCATGAAACCCAAACAAGGATAAGCATGGATATGGTTCCCATAAAAACCACCTAAACAATTGATTGCGATAGCCTGGGCTTTCCGCTCGTCTAAGATATCCCGCATGGCCAGATACATAGCGGCGGAATTTTCAATTTCTTTGCGCGCAGGTTCGATGACTTTTTCGGCATTATCGATCCACTGTGCTGCTTGGTCTTTGGCTTCATCCGTATTCAAATGGCGATTGTGAGCCACGTTAAGTTCTTCGAATGGAACCTGGTCAATTTTTACACCGAAACTCTCTTCGATTCGTTTATCTGGCTTTCCCCCTACGACGAGAATGGTAGAATTTTCAAGCCGTTTGAGCGTATGAATACACTGTACCGCTTTAGCGATATCTTCAATTCGCGAAGACGATACCCCCAACACTTTTTTTCCTGCCCTTTTAGCTCGGCCATAGGACATGAGAAATTCACCGGAACCAGCAAAAAGGTGATCGGCTATCACAGCCGGTTTTCCTGTATCGGTGATGATATCGGCGGATTTACCCCACAAGCAACCGGCAAAGTAAATCAGATATC
>CAZXSQ010000511.1:0-2467 GCA_964643335.1 uncultured bacterium | reverse complement strand
TTTTAGCGTCGTCCGGCGACATAACCGTAGCCGGAAGATATTCAATCCCTGCGCTTACTTGACGCAATCTTTCAAGAAAATCCTTGTTGTGGCCATCGAAATCATAGTGGATATTGGGCCAGATTGGATTTTCAGGCGATGGATAGACAAAAACCAGACGGATCTTAGTTGGGGGTACGTCCTGAATTCTGTTTTGAGCAGCTACCGGTGTCACCAGTGGTGATATAGCGGACATTCCAGCATAGGCCACACAACCACCCATAAAAGCACGTCGTGAAAATCCTCCCAAAAATTTTGATGAATTGTATTCGTTACTCATTGATGTTGCTCCTTTTTATCGAATTAACTTAATTTAAAAAGCATTTTCCTGATTTCCCGGCACATAGCGGATAATATCACCTTCAGAAACTAATCCATTCGACAGGTGATATGTCAAAGCACCGGTGGATTGAGTGGCAATATCCTCATGTTTGTCCGGCCCCGAGCTCACTATCAAGATATGGGTTCCTTAACTCACAGCAGTCCGGACCGGCACCCCGCCCCATGACTAGTTCTGAATTATCACCATTGTATTGATGTTCCAACACGGATAAAACAGACCGTGGTAAAATGGTCTTTGTGGAACGTCATTTATCACGAAAGGATCCAGCGGAATAGAAGCAATATAAGCAATCGGTGACGTTAAACGGGGGTACATTTGATTTGTATACCACATCTCGTTCCCGCAAGGATAAGCGTTGTTGTCAAGACGATACATTTCAAAGGCATTTCCCAGCGTACGAATATCGGCATAACACCGGGCAACCATGGACCGGGTTCTGGCATTAATAAAATTCGGAACAGCAATCGCCGCCAAAATGCCAATGATCGCGACAACAATAAGTAATTCAATAAGCGTAAAACTTTT
This sequence comes from uncultured bacterium, assembly GCA_964643335.1. Taxonomy (GTDB): domain Bacteria; phylum Hinthialibacterota; class Hinthialibacteria; order Hinthialibacterales; family Hinthialibacteraceae; genus CAZXSQ01. The sequence goes on along the minus strand of CAZXSQ010000511.1, from coordinate 1,560 downwards.
CGTTGGTTTCATTGTCCATAACCTGTATTGAAAAATTCGTCAAAAAGATGCTGATCGTGATTGGCTTTCAAGAACCCTCATGTTAATTGATTTTAAGTTATTTTTCTATGCTCTTGCATGACATTCTGTTGAAAGACAATATGCGGATTCATATTCGCGCTTTATTAACAAAACCCAAAATGCCTTCGTTACTTGTAATCTAACACAATTCTAATCTTCCAGATAACTTATACAAACATAGCCCAGATATCTATTTTTCAAAACAAACGGAAAGGAAAGAAATCCATGAGCAAGCCAAATTCATTCACCTTAATCGAACTTTTAATTGTAGTGGCAACCACACAAGATTTTTAGATTGATGCGTGGAAATTTCTATTGGGTTTTTTCATACCACTTCAAATGCATCCAAAAAATGTGTTAATATCACAAATCCATTACAAAGCAAAGAAAGGTTTTATTTAAAAATAGGGGGAATGAGTATGGAAGGAACTTTCGCTACTGCTATTACCTGTATGGACGGACGCGTTCAAGAACCAGTCATTTCATGGCTTAAAGAACATGCAGGGGTCGATTATGTGGATATGATTACCGAGGCCGGACCAAAGAAAGTATTGCTGCAAAATCCAAGCGCCATGGAGTCAATCAAGCAAAAAGTTGGCATTTCTGTGAATGTCCATCAATCCAAACTGCTTGCTATCATCAGCCACTACGACTGTGCGGGTAATCCTCTTTCAAAGGAAGAACATCTTGTACAAAAACAGGAATGTATCGATATGGTTTCAAAATGGGGATTCCCTGTACGAATCATCGGTCTTTGGGTTGATGAGAATTGGACTGTGGAAAAGGTCTATGATTCGGAAGAATAAACAGCAGTTTTTAATGCCTTAGTTCATCCACCCGCGACACCACCCACCTCGCCGCCGTAGCGTATTATATCGCCTGAACTGTACATCCCGTTAGAGGGATTATAAATAATACCGGTGACCGGTTTATTCAACCGCCTTTGAAGTGGAATATGCATCGCTTGTGAAAAAGAATGATCAGGTCCAGGCGAATTAATGGATAATCCTTCAGGCATCTGCGATAACTCGGCACCGTTAGCCCCGGCCCACCAAGTTCCCCATTCCCCGCGGTAATTTCCATAAATGTATGATGTGTAATTCATCCCAGTCTGTTCAACCATTTTCTCATCGTTGAACGGATCGGCTAAACTTACCGAACTCAGGTACGCTACCGGAGTGGTCAGTTCATACACTTCGGAAACATGCCTCGACATGCTTTTCGGATAAGGATAAGCATTCTGGTCCAGACGATAACTGTCCGCCGCCACGACCACAGAGCGTTGATCGCTTTGCACTCGAGCGATTCTCGCCCGCGTTTGTGCATTCAAAAAATTAGGTACTGCAATAGCGGCGAGAATTCCGATGATCGCGACTACAATGAGTAATTCGATCAATGTAAAGGCTGCATTTTTCCTCATAAGCATAACTCTTCTTGGTCTCTCCTAATTAAATAAATAATCTATCGCATTAAAATCTAATTCATGATCTCATTCTAAGT
>CAZXSQ010000510.1:223-4513 GCA_964643335.1 uncultured bacterium | reverse complement strand
ATCTAACTTATTTTTGCTGAATTCTATCTGCTATTGTAATGTGTGAACGGATACTTGAAGAGGTTGATCATAGATGGAACGATAGCCGCCGCCCATATTCCGGGCCAGCCACAACCGATAATCTAATTTTTCTGTGGGGGAAATATAGCGTTTTTGAATTGGTTGAGTAGATGGAACGACTGTAATGAATTTGTTTTGCTTTTCATCCATTTCGACCAAAACAAGTTCATCCCTGAAATCACCATACAAATCGGCTGTCATAAGAAGCCGGACATTATCCGGCAAGTCAGGTTGTTCTTCATTCGGAATAAAATTCACTTTCCTGCCGTCAAAATTACCGATTTTGAGTTCACGGCGGCTGATCAATTCCCGTGTCAAGTCACCATCCCATTCCATAGGCGTATAGCCGTAAGGGAACGGTTCCAATAATTTTTTTCCATCAGCGGAAAAAAGAATTAAATTCCGGTCATTGTGTCCGGCCCGGTTGGAGACACATTCGATTCCCGTCATCTGCTCCCAAATATCGGCCGTCCACCCCGTATGCCCATGCGTCCAGCGGGGATCATCTTCGCGGTTGACTTTCCAGATTACTTCTCCGGAATTTGCATCCACCATATACACCCCGGCGTGAACACTGGATTCAACAATATAAAACACCTCCAATCCCGGCCGATCCGGTAAATAATTGTGGATAGAGACGATATCCGGATGCTGACGGTATATCGACCATCGCAAGGTTCCATCATGATTCAGGCAAGTAGTTCCATCGAACACTTCCTGCTTGCCGTCTCCATTGACATCGGCTACCTCGATCTTATGACCGCCGCTTCCGTTTGTTTCGGCAAAGCTGTTGAATCGCCACAACTCATTCAATTCGGCATCATAAGCTGCGAAGACCTCATTCTCATACAAGCCGGTTTGTGTAACCACCGCCGGATGTTCGCCGTCCAGGTAAGCCACTGACAAATGGATGCGGGTTGAGGACTTCGAAAAATCCGAAACCATTTCCGGCCAGGGGGTTTTATGTTTTACTTCGCCGCTCATGCCGTCAAGAATCGCGACAAAAACTTCGTTACCAATTTGAAGCCGTGTGATCACTTCCGCCTTCCCGTCTTGATTCATATCCCACACATTGAAAGGGACATTGTTTGCACTCCCGAAACAATGATTGTGATAACAAATGTCCTTACGCCAAAGAGAACGTCCATAGGAAGTAAATGCTTCAATTTGGACAGGCAATCCTGGATCCTGAGACATTTCACGATTTCCGTTATCCATTCTTACCGCACAATCCAAAGTTCCATCACCATCCAAATCTCCAAATATAGGAATCAGTGAACCTTGTTTGAATAACGGTTTGAAAGACGTGAGGCGTGGTTCATTTTTCTTTGTAACTGTTACACCCGCCCATTCAGAACGCTTACCTTCTTCACCCGTTTGATTCACTGGTCTGATGTAATAGTAATAGCGGTTATTTGAGGAAAGGTTCTCGTCGATAAACATACTCGAGAGAACAGGTTCTTCCGTCACTCGAAAACCGGCGTGATTTCTTGCGGTTGAACGGTACACATGAAAACGAACCGATTGAGTATCTTCGTTCAATAAGGCCCAGCTTAAACACACTTTTCCGTTCCCCAAAGAAACTGCGCAACATTTTCGGTTTTGAGTTCCCCAATCGCTGTGTTTTGGTTCGCGAACGGGACGGAAACTGAGATCCGGATGCCGAATGCCGGGTGACCTCGAAAGCCGGTATCCACATTTCAAATAATCTTCGCCTCTCGCCCAAGAACCACCCATGACTCTTCTTTCAAGATCGATCAAATTTTCGATTCTGTACTTAAAACGGGTTATGGCCGGGTCGGGATAATCCACCGCTAGCTGCCACACATTCCCCGCCATACCATATAAACCGTATCCATTCTTTTCACCCCATTTGGCAGGCTTTAAATAATCCTCCCATCGATCAAAGCGCCGATCCCGATTCCGATTATAATTTGCTTTGCCCTGCGGTGGTTCATCCCCCCAGGGATATGGTTCATTTTTCAAGCCACCCCGTGCGGCGTATTCAAATTCAACGGATGTGGGCAATCGATATACTCTGCCCTCTCTTTCTGTTAACCAGGACAAATAATTCTCTGCATCGTATCGATTCACAAAAATAACCGGATGATTTTCTTTCCCATCTGGAATGTTGCCCTGGTTCCAATGCAGAGGAGCCCGATAACCTGTTTCATCAATATATTTTTTATATTCCTGATTGGTAACCGGGTGATCTAATATTTCAAAATCTTCTGTTCTAACCTGAGCGCCTCTCTGATTCGCCCCAAATCCCCTTTGGAAAGTATCTCCTTCAATCAATACAAATCCATCCAAAATAGACTCGGAGGCATTTGTTGAGATACAGCAAAACAGAAACATTAAAAAAGAACCAGCGAAAATTTTCTTCATTTTTGTTTTCCTTTCTAGCAAAATCAATTTAAGCAATCTTATCTCTCACTCCCGGCAGACAGGGATGCCCGAATCCTCGTCAACCATCTAATATTGAATTATTGTAGAAATGAATCAAGTGAAAGAGTTGACTCTCACTTATTAATTGTGTGAAATATACTGGAATTCACAAAACAAATCCTAAACTGATTTGTCCGGGAAAGATTTTAAAATATCCCCCGGTTTATTTCAATCAATAGAGGTTAATCATGGGATCTTCAATCAATCGAAGAGAGTTTATTGGGGGAAGCGCAGCTGGAGCGGGAGCCATGCTGCTCAGTGCGAATACCGGCCGGACAGAAAACGCCGGTTGGCCGCCGAAAATGCCCCCGGTAAAAATATATCAGGTCTACATCGGCAGAACAGGAGGAATTTATTTATCCAGACCCACAGATGAAATTGAAAAGTTCCAGAATTATCTGTCAAATCTGGAGAAAAAATTGAATGTGGAATTTGTCGGCGGTGAATTGGTGCCACCGGAGGATGCCGCCAATGTTTTACCCAAGATTCGTGAAGCCGATGGCGTGATCATGTTCCATCTCTCCGGACATGGAGGGGGTGCACCGGCGCAGGCGATGTCGAAAATTGTCGACACAGGGATACCGACAGCCGTCTTTACGCAACCGTTCAGTGGTCATGGCTGGATGTATTTTCCGCAATGGCAAAAACAGGGGAAAAAAGTGGTTCTGCTCCCAACCAGCGACTGGAGTGAAATTGATAAAGTTGTCGCGCTGATGCGGGTTGAGCCAAGGCTGAAGAAGACAAAAATATTAGTCATTCGAGGTCCTCGAGGAACCGCCGCCGCTTGTTCAGCGGAACAAGTCAAAGAAAAACTGGGGGTGGAGGTCATTCCTGTATCGGTCGAGGAAACTTTAAAAGCCCACAAGGCAGTGGACATTAAAGAAGCCGAAGAGGAGGCGGAAAAATACTGGATCAGTAAAGCGGTAAAAGTCGTTGAACCGACTCGAGATGAAATTATTAATTCCGCGCGATTCTATCTGGCTATCAAAAAAATGATGATTGAAAAAGGCGCACAAGCCGTCACCAGTTCCAACTGCATGGGAGCGCCAGCCAAAGGCTGCCTGACATTCAGTAAACTATGCGATCTTGGACTGGTTGGCGCCTGTGAGGGGGATATGGATTCAACATTGACCATGCTCATGTTTGCTTATGCGTTTGATATCCCCGGTTTTATTTCGGATCCGGTATTCGATACCTCCAAAGATGCGCTGATTCATTTCCATTGCACATCAGCAACGAAGATGGACGGTCCTGATGGTGAGCGTCTGCCATTCACCATCCGTACTCAGAGTGACAGCGAACGTGGCGTGTCACTGGATGTGGAAAATCGAATTGGTCAAAAAGTTACCTGCGCCAAGTTCATTAACCTGGACTCCATGCTAATTTCCACAGGTGAAATCTTCGACGTGACTCACGATGAGCTAGGCTGCCGTACTCAGTTTTGGACTAAAGTCGATAAAGCAGAAAGCATGTATCTCAATTGGGGCAAAGGCATCCTCAAAGGAGGAACAATGGCTCTGCTTCACCGGGCAGTGTTCTATGGGGATCACATGCAAGATATTAGAAGACTGGGAACATTAATGGGTTTCAACATTGTTGAAGAGGTGTGAGTAACAAAAAGGCAATACACCGCAACGAACAGGATTTCTCATTACCCAACACATTTCAAACCGTAGGGGCGGTTTGCGAACCGCCCTTACCTCCATTAGCATGTTTTGAGGTAATTTTTACCAGGATAGTGCAATAATTAAAAAGCCCCACCAAAAGTGGGGCTTTTCCTTA
>CAZXSQ010000510.1:0-213 GCA_964643335.1 uncultured bacterium | reverse complement strand
GAACGGGTGTGACCCTCTCGCTATCTTCACCGAAAAATTGAATACATTTTTTGTTGTGACAATCAGGTTCTTGTTGGTTGCACGGATAGAAGGGTAATGCCGGTAACGTGGAAGTTATGTTAAGCCTCACGACCTATTAGTACCGCTCAGCTTCACATGTTGCCATGCTTCCACCTGCGGCCTATCAACCTGATAGTCTTTCAGGGGTCTTCA
>CAZXSQ010000509.1:0-4514 GCA_964643335.1 uncultured bacterium | reverse complement strand
GGTTCGGGGATTCCTTCGGCCTTAACCAAGACCGGTTCGTTTTCATTATTATCTGCGAAGAGCAGATAACCGTCTGTTTCAGGAAAGAACATGGGGCTGTGCCGGTTTCTTCGTGTGTAGCATTTGACGCCATAGGTTGTGGTGTCATTGAAAACAAGTAGCTGGCCAGTTTTGGGAGCCTGATTGGCGATATAGAATCCCGGCCATCGTTCGGTATACATCCAGAAGGTGCGGTTCCACCAGGAATCGTTCAAGAATCCGGCGGTTGAAAATATGTGCCGGCCGAATTTTCTGTCACCCAGGCGGGTGATGCGCGGTGCTTTTTTCTCGTTCAACTGTTTATCCAGCACGATTTGCATCATATATAAATTATCGCCATCGGTGACAAGAACATCGGATTTTGTGCCATCCATATCGTGGGGCCGGCCTTTATCCGAACGGTCGGGATAGGGGCCTTCAAGGCAGGTTTTATGAATAACTTCTCCGGTTGAAGGATCAAGGGCGTAGACGTGAATGCCGCCATCGAGATAGGAGGAGCGTCCGGCGGCGAAATAGGCGAGTCCATCCAGAATCAACACGTTCCCATGAACTGGCCAGGGGGATTCGAGTTGCCCAAATGAGACGATGCGTTTATCTTGAGGCGCAGCGCGGAAACGCCAGACGAGTTGGCCATCCGAGACGCGAAGGCAATAGACCCATCCATCGGCGGAACCGAAAAGTGCCATACCTTTATAAACCGTTGGGGGAGAATCCACGCGTCCGTTTGTGGTGCAGTTCCATAACAGTTCTCCATTTTGTGAGTCGATCGCATAGACAGTGTGAGCATTGATGGAAGAAACGATCAATTTTCCTTCGGCTACCACAGGCTGAGTGATCTCGCCTTCCAGGCCGGTTTCCCAGAGTTGTGATAGTTCGCTGGGGAGAGAAGCGTTGATCGATCCGCTGCGTTTCGGATCGTGGCGGAACGTAGGCCATTCATTTTTGTATGACACTTCATCCTGGCCGGAGATTTGGTTATATGCAGGTCCTTTTATCAATCGGGGAGCAGATGAATTCGTTGTGTCTGCACTATTGGTTGGGGCCAATGCATTGAAGCCATCCAGTCTTACTCCCGGATAGCAGAAGCATTGATGGGGAGGCATATAAAGCAATCCATTGCAGGGGGTGAATCCCAACCTGCACGGCGCCCGCAGCCAATCATGCTTCATGTGATTGTCTGCCTTCAAGTCAATGAACTCCACCCCGCGTTTCGGCCATAACAGGTAGCGGTCCGTGGCTTTGCTGCGATAACAGCGGTAATGGTGGCCGGGTGTGATTACATTTTTGACTTCGATTTTTTTCTTGACCTCTCCCGTTTGAGGATCATGGCCGGATTTTTGGATGAGGGTATCCATCGGCCCTTTTTCGAGCCAGAGACGGGTGTTATAGCGTTGATCGGGGCCGCCACACCAAACCAGATCGTTTGCAACAAACAAGTCAGGTGGATTTCCCACGCCTGGGCCGTTATTGGAGGGCATACTCCATAATTTTGATCCATTTTCGGCCGAATAGGCTTCCAGATTTTTGGGACCGGTAAAAAGAACAATGTCTTTATAAGTGATCAGAGTTGTGGGCGTTCTCCACAAATTGGCTTTGCTCAACTTGCCGACATCGGTTGGCTTCCGCCAAGATTCATTTCCTGTTTTCAAGTCGATCGACACGATTTCTGTATAATTGTGGAAGAAAACCTGGTGTTTACCGGCGGCCAGAGTCATTGGAATTACTTTTTCTGATTCCACCTGCCAGAGTATATCACCTGTATCGGCCTGCAGCGCCATGATGGTTACAGGGGTGTCTTTACCTGTCCGGCGTTTGGATGCTTCTTCATAATTTCGAACAACCAAAATTAGAATGCCATCTTTTAATAAAATTTCATCGGTTCCCCTTGTATCTTCATATTCGCGGATCACTTCGCCGGTTTCTGCATCCAACAGCGACAGCGGTGAGGTGTAGCCCAGCGTCACATATAAACGGTTGTCATCGGCGACCAGCCTACGGGGGATGACAAGCGGAAGATGCAGCCGCTGACCACGAATCCCAGTCCAATCTTTCTCTTCCAGTTCGTCTTTTTTCCATGCTCTCCAGCCCCATTCCGGCATTGGTTTTTTCCATAAAAGCACCCCATTGAAAGCATCGCGGGCGAAGAGCGACCACTGTGAGGGCAGCCTTTGATCTGTAATGCCGGTAAGACCTTCGTCGAGAATATAGAAGACACGGCCGGCGGAGGAAACCATGGCGCAGACGCTGGTATCGATTTCGTGGCTTCTGCAATAGAGCGGTGGAGCTTTCCAGCGGAGTTGTTTGGGCGGTCCAACCAGTGTGTCTTGGGCTACGGCGTTGTTGGTTGAATTATGGAGATAGTGTGTCCATTCGTCCATTTGTTCCGGACGGGGTTTAGTGGTTATTGTCCATTCATTTCCCTTTTTGATGCAGGCCACACCGCCGGGGACAAGAACGCGCATCACTTCTTTCATGGGAATATTGTTCAAATTTTCTGCAACAAGTAGATTGACCAAATTGTCCGCGTATGGCAGATATTCGGCAGTCCAATGTTCCACAAATACTTTTCCGGCTAAGCCTTTTGAATGCAGATTGGTGTGCGCAATCGCGACATTTTTGGCGTTTTTGTCCAAGCCGTGAACCAGGAAATTCCCACCGGCGTATAGGGCGGCGGTAAGTTCGCCTTCTCCGCAGCCGAGGTGTGCAATTAAACCGCCTTTTACTTCAGCCATGTCAAGGATTGTTTGGGCGAGGTGGGATTCATCGGATTGTGTGCGGGCAGGGGTGCCCGCGCTCCAAGTTAGTACAGTTAGAATTACCACGGTACATATTATTTGGTACATTCTGCTCTTGGTTTTCTTCATTGTTATACTCCTGATTTATCAATAAGCTACCACTACCTGTTGAAGAGAATGCCTTCGGATCTTCAACCAGTTTATATTCTACTATATAACAAACTTATCGAGTTTTGAATATGGAGCTTCCCGATGAGTTCTATTCAAGTGTTATGCAATTTTTGAACCGCAATGGCTTATTATGTATCCGTCACTGGACTCATTAACAAGCCCGATTTATTTTCGTTCTTAGAACAAATTATGAAAATATGTAAATTGGATTTGATTTTAAGGGATAATTCAACAATAATTTCTTTGTTAACCAATCCTGAAGTAAATTGGGGGAATATCAAATGTATCGACTAACAAGCTATTTCATATTATTTGGTTTCATGTGGAGTTCATTTATTCCCATGTCGTCAGCACAGCAAAAATACCGCCGGCTTTCCGTGCAGGAATACCGTGACAAAATGAAAGCTGGATGGATTGGGCAAATGGCCGGGGTCGGATGGGGCGGCCCGACGGAGTTTCGCTGGAAAGGGGAGATTATCCCGAAAGACAAAATGCCGGAATGGAAACCGGAGATGGTCAACCAGTTCCATCAAGACGATATTTACGTGGAAATGACGTTTCTGCGAACGCTGGAACTTTACGGTCTGGATGCCTCTATCCGTCAGGCTGGGATCGATTTCGCCAACAGCGGGTATCCACTGTGGCACGCGAATAGAGCGGGACGTCACAACCTGCGGTCCGGCATCGCTCCACCCGATTCGGGGCATCCGGAGTTCAATAAACACGCAGATGATATTGATTATCAGATCGAAGCGGATTATGCCGGGCTAATTGCACCGGGCCTACCCAACACGGCTATTAAACTCGGTGAAAAGTTCGGGCGGCTTATGAATTACGGTGATGGGCTTTATGGCGGGCAGTTCGTGGCCGCTATGTACTCGGAAGCCTTTTTTGAAAGTGATCCGCTTAAAATTGCCAAAGCCGGGCTTCAATGCATTCCTTCTGAAAGCCAATACACTGAGGCGATCCGCGATGTGATTCAATGGTATCAAGAGAATCCGGACGATTGGAAAAAGACCTGGGAACTGATCAATCAAAAATATCACCTCAATCCGGATTACCGGCGGTTTTCATGCAGCGGGCCGGAATCGGATTTCAATATCGACGCCAAAATCAACGGGGCATATATCGTGATGGGATTGCTTTACGGTGAAGGTAATCCGGATAAAACCATCGTTATCTCCACGCGGTGCGGTCAGGACTCGGATTGTAATCCTTCCAATGCAGGTGGTGTGCTTTTTACGACTATGGGCTTTTCGAATCTGCCATCACGTTTTATTTCGGCATTGGATGAAGAAAATTACTTTACCCATACGGCTTATAATTTCGCCAAACTTATCGATGTCAGTGAAAAACTCGTGCGTCAGGCTGTTGTTCAGGCAGGCGGGAGATTTGAAAAGGATGCAAACGGTGAGGAAGTGTTTGTCATTCCGGTACTAAAACCGGAACCCTCTCCTCTTGAACAGTGCTGGGAGCCTGGATTTATCGCCAACAGCCGCTTTACGGAAGAAGAGATGCAAAAAATTACCGTGGGAACTGCCATCGATGAAGCACTGAAGAATTTCGCTC
>CAZXSQ010000508.1:0-4520 GCA_964643335.1 uncultured bacterium | reverse complement strand
CATAAAACATAAAAAGAATGGATTCCTCGTTGAATCGGAAGAAATCGAAGCATTCGTCTCGGCTCTTGATGATATGGCTTCCATGCCGGATGATACCCGAAACGCCATGATTGAAGCGGCCAAAGAATTTGTTCAACAGTATTCCACGGAAGAGTGCGCAAAACATGCTTTACGCATCTATGAATCTTTGGTGGAATCGGGAACAGCCAGCAAATATACCGAAGACAGCACCCTGGAAACTCTGAAACGCCGAATCCAAGAAGAATGGTATATTTGGAGCAACCGGATTGCATCGGCCATCGAAAGCATGAATAGATGAACTATCGCGGTTTTGTTTAAGATGAATGAGATATAATCTCAGTGATAAAATCTAAATAACTTAAATAACTCTACAATTACATCCCATTGTGGTGCAGTAGGAGTGAAAACACTTTGTTCAGTTCTATGGATACACAGGAAGCTGCATCCATCCTCGAAGAAGAACTTCAATTTTTCAAACAATGGCCTTATCCATATTTGGCTGATTTAGTTGGAAGTCAGGAAGTCAGAGAGGTCGTCTCGGATACAGGGAAGCACTATCAGTTGGAAATCGAATTTCTTTGGGATGACAAACCGCAAGGTCATATACGAGTGGTTGGGGCTATTGACGATGGTGGCTGGCGGGCTTTTTTTCCGCTCTGCCGTTCATTTATTATGAAACCGGACGGAAATCTAATCGGCGATTAAATCTACTTTTAACCACCATTTTTAAATGGCAGTTCCATGTATTATTTATCTGTTGTGAGGATCGTAAACCGGTCCTCCGTTCCCACGCTGAATTAAATCGCCGGAACTGCCGAGACCGTTCGATGCATCATACGGTGTGCCACGCCTATCTCCGCTGCTGCTAACTCCAATCCAGCCATCTGGACCGATGCTGACTAGAAAATGTTCTTTCAGTTTGATTGGGGGTTCAATCGGCACTCCGTAATCTCCGCCGCCGCCTCCATGTTCGGGATCGGCATCACAATAAATGTAGGAATGACCTTTTTCGTCAGCACCAAACCCTACTGAATGCTCAATCTCGGCAAAGGGATCTTGTGGAACCGAGGACAAGTATGACACAGGGCTGGTCAAGGGATAATAGGGTTCCTCAAACCGGTTATAAGGCGGTGGAGGCCCCACTCTGTTAAAGACTTCTTCCCAACGCGCTTGAGCCCATCCAGCATTATCATCCCAATAGTCAAGCAGCATATTGTTTTTATCCAACTGGAACTGCAAAATGGCCTGAGAAACAGCGCGCATATCTGCTTTGGTACGTGCAATTTTAGCACGCAGTTGGGCATTCAAAAAATTCGGAACCGCGATGGCCGCCAAAATTCCAATAATTGCAACAATCAATAGTTCTATAAGGGTGAAACCTTGTCGTAAACGGTTAACCATAAAACGTCTCCCTCCCAACTCTAATCATGTAAAATCAATTAAATAGAAAACCGATAAAGCTATTTTGTCAAGGAAATCAAGTCAAATAATATATTTAAATATTGGCCAAGCAATTAATATTTTTATTCGTAGACCATTGATTTTTACTGATGCTCTTGCTCATGGTCTTGAATTGTTCCAATTGTATCCCGGTACACGAATCCCACCACCTAACCTAATCAACATGAATATCCCAAGGATGAGTTTACGAATCCCGCCATCAACAGCATAAACCATATAGCATAATCAGAATGAACGAAGTATAATAATATATTGATATAATTGCTTGAAAACCTTGATAAACTCAAATCAACGAAGTCAGTGTCTAAAATGTCCACTCAGGAGTAATATAGATGACTCAACTTTTACAGAAGGCTTTTGAGAAAGCCGCCCAACTCCCACAAGATGAACAGGATAAGTTTGCGCGTTTCATCTTGGCCGAGCTTGAGTCGGAAAAACGATGGGCCGAGTCATTTAACCGCCCAGAATCAGAAGATTTATTGGAGCGGCTAGCCGATAAAGCTTTGGCAGAGCATCGAGCCGGAAAAACACACCCCCTCAATCCTGACGAATTATAGGCATGCGTTCATTTACAGATATTAGTTTTTGGGACACATATAGGCGCCTCCCTAAACACGTCCGGCGGCAAGTACGAGAATCTTATCGGCTTTTCAAGTCAAATCCTCACCACCCTAGCCTGGACTTCAAACGCGTGAGTCAGCGGCGGCCTGTGTACTCGGTAAGGATAAGGCTGACGCTTCATCAAACACCAGTATTCGGCCGCGAAAAGCCTCATGAACAAAACGGCTGAAATTTTGTTTGAGCCTTTGGCGGCGGTTTACTTCAGGGAAACGGGTAATTCCGCGTAATATCACGCCGACAGTAATAGCTGTTATTGTGAGATTTGAAATATCTTGTCTTTCAATCCATCTCAAGACCACAGGATTCGGTTTTTCACGCATGAGTTCGGAAATTACATTTGTATCCAGAATGATCATAAGTCAAAATCCACTGGCTGACGATGCGAACTACGTTTTGGCAGCTCAAGTTCAACACCATGTTTTTTTCCAAAGTATTTTTGAGCCAGCTCGGCAACATTCACTGAATCCCGTTTATTTGAAATGGAAATGGTTTGAAGAATTTGACGAACATAGGATTACAACGAAAGACCATTTTGAGCGGCTTGTACACGCAATTTCTCTTTCGTCTGATCGGGCAAATTCCGAATGGTGATACTAGCCAAAATACACCTCCGAATTTTTGATTACATTGTAATCAATGATTGCATCGATGTCGACTCGTTCTCACCCTTCTTGAGTCGATAAAACCGATTAATCCTACGGAGCTGGTTCTTCTCGTGACCTCGATTCCTTAACTGCATTCAAAATATCTCTGGTAGCCGCACGTGTCTTTATGCCTGGCACATCAAACGGCGATTCTGCAGTGGTTTTGTAACGCAGGGAAAATGTCTCTCCGTTGCGCCGCTTGATCAAGACTTCTTCCTCACGGGCTGTATTCAGCAACATAGCGAAATGTTGACGCGCTTCCGTATATGTAAAAACTCTCATATATCAAACCTCCAGTAACTCGATACGTAATTGATTCGCAATGTGCTTCATTCCTTTGTCCAATGTTAACAGTGGCGTACCGCACCGCAACGCACATTCCAAGAAATACGCATCATAGGCGTAGATACCAAAGTGGATCGCGTGGTTGAGTGCCGATTCCAAATCAATCTGTCGCAGATCAACAGGAATGATTTGAACAGCATTCCAAGCCAGCAATCCTTCGTCGGCTGATAATACCTTCCTTCTGCATAGAGCACTTAGGGCATTCCCAATCTCGAAATGGAGCATTTCGGGAGCAATGAGTTCATGACCTGCGGTCAGCTCAAGAATCTGCTCCCGTTCCGGTTCTTCCAAGACCACAGCCAAAAAGATATTTGTATCTGCCGTAATTCTCATTATGTACAATTGTACAAAAGTCCAAGATGATTGTCAATCCGAAATGAATTTAATGATTCCGTAATGAAATCCTAATGAAATGAACAATCTTCTCCAAGCGATGCTTGGTCAGTTTATATCCAGAAAATTGATCTCCATCTTAACTCTACCTATATTTTTGAAGAACTTTTTCTAACGATACCGCCTTCATTTTCTTTTGTTCATAGGCATTGATCCTATCCTCAGCCTCTTTTGCCCACAGTCCGTCAATTTCTTTATCGGGTTTATCAAGACTGGAAATTAATTTATCGATGAGTTGTGCCTTTTCGAAGGGGCTAAGCGTTGATGCCTCTTTTAAAATTTTATCTGTAGTAGACATTTTCTCTCTTTAATTTCATATTATTCCAATCATTATAATTCGAGTTTCAGCAGAATGCGAAGTCACGCACATAAACCCGCCCATACCGTAACGCTCCTTTTACATCCTCTCGACGCAACGAATCACGAACTTGATCCAATTTATAAGCATCATCAAGAGAGAGATAAGGAGACCACTCATCATCGCCTCTTTAAAAAATCTTTTTCCCATAATTCTGAATCTGGTCTATAAGCCGTAACGAGCCCAAGGATTGATTATGTCTATACCACATTTATCAAAGTCCTTGACATTTCTGGTTGCGATTGAGGCGTTATGATGCTTGGCAATCGATGCGATAAATAAATCGACTGCATCGACGCCGCCCCCCGAATTTTCACGGGTTTTAGCCAAATCACCATAAAGGAAGGCTGACGGCGGGTGGCAAGGGTATGTTGTTTATACCCTTCATCAAGGGTGTAAACGACACACCCTTGCCACCCCCAACCTTAGCCACATATTTTCCCTCATGAACAAGTTTATTTCGCATTTCCTTTTTCATAGAAATTTCAATGGCTCCTATTTGAGTTACAACTTTTAATATCTAATGTGAATCTTTTAAATGATTCAATCGATTTTAATTTCTATTGTTGTAAATCCCCTACCTCAATAAAATTTTCGTACCTTCGTTATAATTTCGTGCCTTCGTGGTTCAAAATGCAAAACGATTCTCTACCGGATTTTCAAAAGGATAAAAAGTC
>CAZXSQ010000507.1:0-4545 GCA_964643335.1 uncultured bacterium | reverse complement strand
AATGCGGCAACCTGCGGCATTTTCATGATTCATTCAAAAAATAACACAATCAGGAATAACACCATTTCAGGATTTTGCGAAGTCGATCCCTGGCGGGTTGGCGGGGAATATGGGGTAAAGCCTTATGCTGCGATTTACATAGGGGATTCCGAGCAAATTGGGATTACCGGCAACACGATTCAAAAACCCGGTCCATACGCTAAAAAAGATATTATTATTGGCAAATACGCGGATGAGGAATCGATCAAAATTCATCATTAATTTTGACAGCAATGATGGAATAAACCAACTTACTAAATTTTTACAAGAAAAGGTGTTTATGCAAAGAAACAATGAAATCCCGATTAGGACATTGCTGAATATATTTGCACTGATTCTGTTCAACTGTACCTATTCTATTGCTAGTCCCAAGAATTCATCACACAACACACCCAATCCTAAGGCCTGCTCGTTCCTGTCGAAGATGCTGGACGCGACGAATGGCGAGTTTGAGATTGTTTATGTAAAGAATCGCAAGGCAAGCGGCGAAGGTTCTTTCTCCGCGGCCGTAACCGGCGGAGATTCCGATGTAACCCAACTCGTCTTGTTCGCTGTCAACGGTGTCATCGACCTTGGCGTCTACGGTGGGAACAAGAACTTGCGCAAAATCCTTTACATTGACCGCAGCAATCTGTGGATCGCGGGGCAAAGCGGCCCTCCCGCGCCGGATGATAACGGGCGCGGGGTGCATATTCTGGGCGGACTTCGATTTGGCGGATCGAATGTCGTTGTCGATCACTTACGCGTCCAGCCGTGGGCCGGTCCGATTTCCCCTGAGTTAAAACCCGACGCGGAAGGTATCCATTGGCTGGGACTCAATCGGAGAACGGCGCCCCAACGCTTTATAGTTCGCAATTGTTCGGTGCACGGCACAAGCGATGAGGCGACAGTTGTCAAGCCGAATAGTTCTAGAGACACGTGGATAGAGCAAACCGGTTTTGTTGGATGTTTCATTACCGGCGCTCTCAATGGAAATTTGGTGAAAGTTCGCAACGGGGCCGATCCTGCAGAACTCGGTTACAAAGACGGCCACTCCTACGGCCCCATGACGGGTGCGGGCGTGCGTAAAATGCTTTATCACGGCAATCTCCTGACTTCCATGGTGCGACGGGCACCGCATTTCGGCACGGGCTCAAGCGGCCTGATCATCAACAACTACGTATTTAACTACGGCCGGCACCACGACGGCAACAACAGTAGCGGCGTGCCCTTTCTACTGAACTTTTCCGGTGATCAAAATGAGCCTGGCCAGACCCATCTCGAATGTATTCTCGGTTATAGCAGGAATTACGTGGAAGGTGGGTGCCGCACCAACCCCTGGCAGAACGAAGGGCGTCTTCTTCGGCAACGGGAACACTATACTGAAGATGAACTACATTACTGGGACGGAGAGGACAATCTTCATCTGACCTATTATAACCGTAGTGGGATTTTTGAGGGCAGGCCCGGATATTATCTGGCGGCGAAGAACACAGAACTTCGTTCAAGCATCCAGGCGAGGTGGGATCCGGCCCCGCCTCTTGATGAAGGTATTGGAAAACGGCTTAACCAGCCGCCGATCGCGTTGCCGCCCACGCGGTTGTCGGCCAAGCAAGTTAAAGACCACTGCTTAAAGCATGCCGGCGCTTGGCCTGATTACCGTAACCAGATTGACCCCTTGTTGATCAAAGAGGTGATCGATAAAACAAATGACGCTCGTGGAGTCATCCCAAAGGCGACGCCCATAACACCGGTTTCGGGAGTATATCCCAGTGATTTACCTGAAAAACCACTTGAGGTCGAAGCAAACGGGGTGACGGCAATCGAGAATTGGCTTCACAAGCGGCACGTCGAGGCTGGCGGCCACGATGCCTACGACGCACCCGAATGGTTTTGCAGGGATTAGGTTTGTCAACGGTGTTACGTGCGGGAGTACAGATGATGAAGTAATATTATATGTAATTGGCTGTTTAGCCCTCTGAACACCGCTTTGTCCACTCGCCGGTTGCCACGCTACCGAACTTTGCTGAGCTTGATCACCCTGACGGGGGTGTTAGCCTAGAAAAAGGAGATACATGCTATTTCGAACGATCATATAGAAAATGCCGGCCTTTATGGATTAATGATAAACTCTTATGAAAACACACAAGCAAACATTGCATAACACCAAAAAACCGCTCAAAAAAGTAGAAACAGCCAGATATTTGTTCCTCTGTTTTTTCATTAATTTGATGCTGATGGTAACAGGCATAAGCAGGTCAATAACTACAAAGATCCATGGTAACTGGTTTTACGGGAACACACCTCGGCGCTCCAGCGATGGCATAGAGTATCCGTCAGCCTCGAATGCCAACATGAAGTATCTGACTTTCGTGACCGACCGTTACACAAATGATCCCAGGACCATTACGGTACCCGGCATACTTACTACCGACCGGACCCCCCCATTACGACAACATAACTCAATCCCCTGCTATGAATAGAAAATCAGATCGGTCCCTAAAAAAATAGGCGCCCATTCCTAAATAAGCAAATCGGATTATGCGCCACGGATACCTGCAGGTCAACTCGGACCGATACTTGATACTACTAAAGGGGGTATTCAAAATAATCTTTGGATGCGGAAATAATGGAAGATATTGTATTTATTCTTAATTTTGGAGAATGTTTATGTCACGCTCAATCATCTTATGTGAAAGAACTGGAAGAATGAAGAGTATCATATATTTTGCTGGACTCGTATATTTTTTGCTGGCGGGATTTCCTGCAACAACGATTTGTGCGGCCTCTGATTCGGACCGCATCCGTCCTTATGAAAAAAACCAATCGTTCTGGCAGTATAAAGGCGAGCCTGTCATGCTCATTGGCGGGAATAAAGACGACAATACCTTCCAGATTTCGGATCTCAAATCCTATCTGGATGAGATGGTCAGCGTAGGCGCAAACTACGTCCGAAATGTCATGAGCAGCCGGGATGAAGGCAACGAGCGGGCCTTTGAAAACTGTGCCAACGTCACTCATCTCGATACTGCGATTGGCAGGTTTTTAGACTCGTTAGATCAACAGGGTTTGAATGAAAATACCATCGTACGCTTCTCCAGTGACAATGGGCCGGATGTATTGCATGGCTGGGATGCGACTTACTTTTGTTATGGGAGATCATATCCACTTTATGGGCAAAAATATCAGCTCTATCAAGGTGGTATTCGGGTTCCTGGAATGGTTCGCTGGCCTGGGAAAATTCAACCGGGAATTTCGGATGAACCCAATTCGACATTGGATGTGCTGCCAACTCTGGCTGATATCGTTAACGCAGATCTTCCATCAAATCAGGTGCTTGATGGAACGAGTATTAAAGACCATTTGCTTCAAAGAGAACAAGTCAAACGAACGAAACCTCTCTACTGGCAATATGAATATCTAAGAGAATATGCCGGCATAGCAGGGGAAGGATACAACAGCCGGTTTGATGATTTGAAACCAGGGAAACGAAAAGAGATGAGGCCCCATGTCGTGATTCGAGATGGAGATTACATTTTGTATGGCCTTCATACGGAAAAGTTTGAAGAACCGGTACAGTATCAACTTTTTAATATCGTTGATGATCTGAATGAGAATTCGGAACTTTCAAAATCCAAACCTGAATTGTTTCAGAACATGAAAGCAAAACTTGTTGAAATGTATAAAAATATCAAAAAAGACCGGTTGATGACTGAAACAGCCATCAAGAAAGGGCGAGAACAAAAAGGATAATCATCAAGCCAGATATGAGTGAATCCCTATTTATTCCATTCAAGCATAGATTCTTCATTTCGATAAACCTGACCCTAATTATTTTAGGAGTATTACTCATGTTTTATTTCAACAGAATAACAGCAATTTTGTTTTTTCCATTGCTTGGATATCCATACCAACAGACAGGACTTTCAATCGAAAAGCCGGAAACCCGCCTGGCGCACATAACCTACAACGGAGAACCGTTGCTGGCATTTGGCTGCCATTTCGAGCACATGTATTTTGACGAGTATGATTATAAAAACTGGACACAATGGGCTGTCGAGCACTGGATGAATCATTGCCGTGCGAGATTGTATCATAAACAAGCATAAGACCTTCGTTCTCATAGTCCAATTGTGTACGATCAATCTGTATCGTCATTCATATAGGTATAACAAGTAAACCGAATCGGAAAGCGAGGTGACAAGATGGTATCAGGCAGAAGAAATTTTCTCAAATCGATGGCTCTAGCCGTTGGCAGTGCCTCATTGGCATCAAATTCTTTAGCAGAAGAACAACAACTGGAAACGGATTATTCCCGATTGGACAAGGTTCTCAAACAACCCGTATTGAAGCGTGAACTTTTTTCGGAGCCAATCATTTTAGAGTCTATTGAACTGCTACGGGATCGAAATAATTTCATCTGCCGGGTGCGTTCGAACGATGGCGCCGAGGGGGTATCGATCGGTCACCCATTGTACCCGTTCACAGCTTACATTCCATTGATTTTGTTCCCCAAATCACTTGCGA
>CAZXSQ010000506.1:0-4547 GCA_964643335.1 uncultured bacterium | reverse complement strand
GTTCGTCCAACCGGAACGTTTAGTTTTGTGAACCTCTACGCTGGATTCATGGCTTTTACCATCCCGCTTATCTTAGCGGTGGGGATGAGAACCCGCCGGTGGTGGACTGCCGGACTGGTTTCTTTTGGTTTTCTCTTCGCCGTTTTCGGTATTCGGGCCGCCTCATCCCGAGGAGCCTGGCTGGGGGGTGCTGCTGGATGTCTTCTTGTAATAGTTTGGTTGTTGATCAATGCTGAAAACACGTATGAGCGGAAACTGAGAACCGTGCGGCTGCATTGGTTCTTCATTGTTGGTATGCTGCCGGTCTTATTTTATCCACCGGAAGTGTATATCCCGCCACTAAACCGGGCTGTACAAGATAAAATGGTTTCAGAAAACCTATCGAATTTTTTGAATCTTACCACAGCAGACCGCTTCACCAGTTCCTTTAATGAAGAAGACACCACCCGGCAGACGCGTTTTTACCTGTGGTCGACTGCACTCACAATCTGGCGTGAAAATCCTCTGTTTGGGGCGGGGCCGGATACATTTTCATACTTTTATCAACAATATAGACCGGTAGAGGATGTGCGGGTGTATGGCGAGGATGCTGTGGCTCATGATGCCCATAATCTGCTGCTGCATAACCTGGCCATGTGGGGGGGAGTTTCTGTCCTGGCGTGGATTACATTGCTTGCGCGCAGTTTGTGGATTTTGGGGAAACGGTGTATAACGAGAGAAAAGGTGGAGCGGGAAATTATCGTCCTACTGGCAATTATTTTCGTCGTGGATCATAGCTCGCAACTGCTCAATGTGAATAGCATTTCGCTCCATACATTAAGTTGGTTTATTTTAGGCATGATAATTGGATGGGGAACGCCGAGACCCAAGATGTATACCACGATCAAGCCATTTTTGGGTTCTTTGCGCTATGCAGCCGCAGGAGGAATGGCTTTGGTTTTGCCCGTGTTTACCATTATCCCGATTTATGCCGAATCGCTGTTTGTTTCAGGATCAGATGCCATTTGGGAAGATCATCCTCAACGAGGAATAAAGTTATACAAACAAACGCTTTCGATTTTTCCATTTCGTGAAGAATATTGGGAGCGGCTGAGCATTAGCCTGCTGGCGTATGGTATTGCGGAAGATAATGAGGCGGTATTGCGTGAGGCGCTTGATTACGCCAATAAAATGATCGAAAAATTCCCGCTCCAATCCCGCTTTTATGCTTTCCGAGGCCGTGTGCATTTGCTGCTTGCCGAACGATTGGATAAAAAATCCTTTATAAAATACGCCTTCCAGGATTTCAATAAAGCTACCCAACTTCACCCGGTACATCCCAAATATCATGCTTATCTGGCACAAGCGGCAGTTCAATTGAAACGCACTGATTTAGCGAGAAAATCGCTTGAAAAAGCCATTGAATTGGGGAATAAGCATGAGAAAACTGTCTATGAATCGATGCTTTCGGATTTGAATTCGATCTTCTAAGCCCAGTTTTCTATCTTCATATCGGGTATTCTTGAGAACTCACCAATGTTGTTGGTTACTAAAATCAGATTTCTTGTTTTTGCTTGCGCGGCGATTTGCACATCATAAGCCCCAATGATTTGACCGCGTCTTGCCGATTGGAGTGGCTACATACAAGATGGTTTCAGATCTACCGAAAGAACTTAAAGGCGAATTACCAGCACCGGAACAGGTGGCGAAACTTTTGGAAGGAGTGGAATAAATTACCCCGGTATAGTTTTTCAAGTAATTTGCGGATACACTTCCTTCATCGCCGCAATGATTCTCTCATTCTCTTCATCCGTATATTTCGGCCCGATCCGTATTTGCACAAATCGATCGTAAATATCTAAAGTTTGCTTGCAGGATTCAGGGCCATATTTTATGGCCTTACCTTCAGGTGTATTGAACGAGGGCCATTTAGGATGACGTGTCCGTTTGTTTATCACAGATTCTTCAATCGGCAGTAGAACCGATCCGGTCAACCGGCTGGTGGGTATCCTTTTCTTTCGGAGTTCGGATATACATTTATCGCAGGCGGCTTTGTTCGGCATTTCAATATAGACCGCATAACCGATATCGCCATCCGGATCAGGACGTTTTCTCATCTTTTTGATACCGGGAATCTTTTTGATTTCTTCCCTGACATGTTCCGCATTGCGGCGCATATCGCTGATCATGGTGTCGAGTTTTGGCAATTGCGCTCCCAACACGGCTCCGGTAAACTCACTCATTCTGAAATTTTCACCGGCGAAATCGCCTATTTGGCTTTCACCGAAACGATTCTTGAAAACTTTCCGCATCAGGCCCATATCATGAAAACGGGAAGCGCGTTCATAAATTAAGGGATTATTACTGACAACCGCACCACCCTCACCGGAACTAATCATTTTGTGCAGTTGAAAACTGTATATGCCCACATCACCAATTGAGCCTAGTTTTCTACCGTGGTATGTGCCTCCCACACATTGAGCGCAATCTTCCAAAACCGCAATGCCTTTCTTCTTAGCGGTTTCCATAATGGGATTCATGTCGCATTGCCCCCCCAGCAGATGGACAGCGATGACAGCCTTCGTTCGCGGTGTGATTTTGCGTTCAAAATCTTTCGGATCGAGGCAGAGCGATTCATCGATATCCGCAAACACCGGCAAAGCACCTGCAAGAACCACGCAGGTATAATCCGACCACCAGGTGTAAGCCGGAACAATGACTTCATCCCCTGGACCGATCTCAAGTCCCGTCACCGCACAGTCCAGCGCCGCTGTACCGGATGTCACCGCGAGAGCATAAGGAACCTCCATATATTCGGCAAACTTGTCTTCAAAATTCTTTACCTTATCCGGATTGCCAGGACCGTAATAGCGGAAAGGTGAGCCGGAGTCCAAAACCTCAACCAATGCTTTTTCTTCGTTGGAATCATAATACTGCGGAGCTACGAATCCTGGATTGATATAGGGTAATTTGTTGGCTTCTTTGGCAGCATATACTGTTTTTTGGCTTGCATTCCCTAAAGAAATAGCGGACACCACCGTCAATCCGGTTGACAGAAATCCCCTCCTTGAAACTTGTTTTTTCTTCTCGTGCGTTTTTCCAGGATCAGGAGACATAATCCATCCTCCCCTTTTTTAGCAAATAGTATGGAGTGAACTAATGATAGAGTACCACTAGGAAAGCCTATTCGTCCAGAGAGGTAAAGAGGAATGATTCGGGATAATATTTTGGTAACAGGTCAAATCCCAAGAAAACGGGGTGGCATGCAACAATCTCTAATTTGGCGTTTAGAGGAACTAGATATCACTGATCATCTTCAATTAAATCTAATTTTTTAAGAATAGTATTTGCCTTTTTAAATTGCTCATTTGTTATATTCCATCCAAGATCTTCTGCTTTATTTCTAATTTCTGAAATTGACATAGAAATATTACTTTTTGTAAGAATATAATGAATTTTGGCAGCAATAGACAATGTTATATAGTCATTTGTATCTCCCGCATCATTTAACCGCTCTAATACTTGATTCAATTCCTTATATTCATCTGGGTTGTTTTTTATGAATTTCTCAACAATCTTTTGACCATCTTCAGATAAAATAAAATCATGGCGAAGGACTTCGAAGCCAGTTTGGTCTAATATACCATAACCAAAAGGTTTTTCTTCCACAAAAGACAAAGATTTGACTTTCCCCAATTCGTCTTCTACAAGAGGAGAATAAGGACCATAATAATGTGCACGATAACCAAAATTCTTGTTTAAAAGAACAGAAAGGAAGTAGATTTTCTTCTGTAGCAAAGTTTTTCCTTTAATAACTCCTCCCGATAAATGAATGAGTATCAAAATTAATTTGTCCAAAGCCATTTTAGTTTCTCCTCTATTCAACTATTTTATTCAAAAATTCATGTATCAAACTTTCACATGTTTCAATTTTTTTTCTCTTTTCATAATCGTTGGAAAAATAAATGGGGGCATATACATCAATGAAATAATCATTTTGCTCTTCATCGATTGAGCGAAATAACGTTGATTCGTTTTCAAAAGATTTTGGTTGTTGTTTATCACTCAATAGTATTATTGAACCTTCATCGTCTCTGGATTGAATTCGGACAGACTTGATTCTCATTGATTTGATTATTAGAAAATTGGGATCAATATTTTCACTCTCTAAATTCGTAGATAATATTTCGGCTAAATCTTTTTCCATTTTTTTTTCTTTTATTTTCATTCAAGTTTGACAAATGATCGCGTATTTCTGGATCTTGAAATTCTCGTAGCGATTTTGAGTACAATCTTTTGAACAGTTTTCTGCCAGAAAGTTTTTGAAAAAGCTGAGTTGAATAAGAATCTTCTTTACCAGAATATAAAATTTTAGAAGTTAGACGATGATCATCCCATTTTAAGTAATTCTCAACAAAAACTTCCGTCCCATCATATTTATATAGCTTTATCAACCAATCAAGCTTATCAACATCTAATCCCAATTCGATTGCTCGTACAATCATCGCATCAGATACTAATCGTACTTTATGACGGTACACTTGAGTGGTCATGTGATATTTTGAAAT
>CAZXSQ010000505.1:0-4578 GCA_964643335.1 uncultured bacterium | reverse complement strand
AAACCAATCATGCTAAATATAGAATGAATCCATTTTCTTGTCAACAGGATTTTTTTGTATTTTTCATAAAAAATAATTTTCGCGGTTGTATATTTAGGGTTGTATATAGAGTGGTATAAGGCGGGTATCAATTTTGACTTCCGCGAGGAAACAATACGGCCTTTGATGGATGTGTTGGAAAAGTAGTTGGACAAGTTACCTGAGTAAATCAGGGGTTTGGCTAACCTGGTGTCTCTCCTCTTTTTCTCTCGATTTTATAAATCAATTCATTCATTTGATAAAGTTGTTCTACTTTTTCATTTCTCTCGGAAATGTATACTTATATGGTTTATTCTTTGGAGGGAAATGATTTGTCCAAAATACTTGCACCCGATTTTCCATTTTCTCTCCGGCGGTTTCCATTTTTCTATGGTTGGGTGATTTTGGTTGTGAGTACGATGGGGTTGGTAATGAGCGCCCCCGGGCAAACGATTGGGGTGAGCGTTTTTACAGACTTTCTCATCGACTCTTTAAATCTTTCCCGGATGCAGCTGAGCACCGCTTATATGGTTGGGACGATAGCCAGCAGTTTTATGCTGCCGTGGGGAGGCCGTTTGTTCGATCGTGTGGGGGCGCGGCTGATGGCGGTTGTTTCTTCACTGGGATTGGCTGCGATACTCGTCTACTTGAGCCAATGTGACCGGATAGCCGACTTGCTCTCTTTTGGAGCAAATTCCACAATACATGTTTTCGCCGGTTTTATTGTCATCGTCATTGGATTCACATTCCTGCGGTATTCCGGACAAGGTTTGTTGTGCTTGACTGCACGGTCCATGTTGGGGAAATGGTTCAATCACAAGCGGGGACTGGCTTCGGGTTTAAGCGGTGTGGTTGTGACGTTTACTTTTTCCATTGCTCCATTAGCGTTCGACCGGCTTGTCCAGTTGTACACTTGGCGTGCTGCATGGCTATTGCTGGCATTAATATCCTTCGGAATGGCTTTTGTTGGCTGGCTTTTTTACAGAGACAACCCCGAGGAGTGCGGGCTGGTTATGGATGGTGTACAACCTGACGAATCGAATAATTCTGACCAAAAAGAAGTGTATGATGACATAAAAGAATACACAGTAGAGGAAGCACGACAAACTTATTCGTTCTGGATTTTCAATCTGGGGCTGGCCTCGTTATCGTTGATTATCACCGCTGTGACCTTCCATATCGTCTCTATCGGTGAACAGATTGGATTAGAGCGTGAACAGGTTCTGGCCATTTTTCTACCGATGTCGATCATCAGCATTATCTGCAATTTTATTTTTGGATGGATATGCGATTACCTTGAGCTTAAATATACTTTGATGGTCATGGTTTTGTCTTTGGCCATAGGTCTTGTTGCTACGCTTTACCTCGATCATTGGCTGGGATTTTCTATGGTTGTATTCGGTTTTGGCACGGGAGCAGGGATTTTTGGTCCTTTGATGATTGTGGTCTGGCCCAAGTTTTATGGGCGGGAACATTTAGGGGCAATCAGCAGTTTGAATTTGTCCACTCTAGTCTTTGCCAGTGCGATCGGGCCATTCATTTATGGTCTCTCGTATGAATGGTACGGCGATTACAAGTTGGGAATATATATCTGCTTGATTCTTCCTTTGGCCATCTTTTTCCTATGCTTTAAAGCGGATAATCCTCAGAAAGGTGTTACCTAACAATGAATACACAAAATCTTTTAAAAAATCGTACTGCATTGGTTACCGGCAGCAGCCGCGGCATCGGTAAATGTATTGCACAGCGTTTAGCCGTTGAAGGAGTCCATGTTATTCTCAGCGCGAGTTCAGAAAAACTTCTTGAACAGGCTGTCTCGCAAATCGAATCGGACAACGGTATGGCTTCCTATATTACCTGTGATCTTTCAAACATAAAAGAAGTACATCATCTTGCCGACCAAGTTAATAGCCGGTTTGGAAAGCTGGATATACTGATAAACAACGCAGGAACCAGTGTGAAGAAGCCTTTCTATGAGACCTCCGATAATGAATGGACTCGTCTGATGACTGTCAACGCAACCGCTCCCTTTATTCTTTGCCGGGAATGTCTCCCGCTTCTCAAGCAGTCGGATGCTGCCACAATTATCAATATTGGTTCTGTCGTGGGGATAAAAGGCTATGAATCTCAGTCCGCTTATACAGCGTCAAAACATGCATTGATGGGATTCACCAAAGTATTAGCGCAGGAAGTCCAGCCTTTAGGCATCAGAGTCCATGCCCTTAATCCAGGCGGGGTAGATACAGATATGGTGGAAACCATGCGTCCCGATATCGATAAATCCAAATTAATTCAACCCGATGACATAGCGGATATCATTCTTTTTCTCCTGAACCACCGCAATAACGCGGCTATCGATGACATCCACATTCGGCGGACTGCCAGTTCACCATGGTTTTGATCATTGCTCATAAACGAAAAAGGGACACAGATTTAATCCATGTCCCGTCAATCAATTCTACGTATATAACTTATTTGGCTTTTCTTGCTTTTAGCACATCGTCAATGGCTATTTTCAATTCATCATCGGCGTTTTTTTTGGCTGCTTTCAGTTTTTTCTCAACTACATCTCCCTGCATCGCTTTCAACGCCTTGTTAGCGGTTCGCCGAATATTATTGATATCATTGACCAAATGAGGGATGATAATATCGATGGATTGAGGTTTGCCAATCTTCGCCAAACCAACGATGGCTGCACATTTATAGTGTTCTTTTTCTGCATTATCCATGACGGTATTGAATACTCCCCATGCCTGTTCCAAATCACCGTTTTTCGCGAGAGCGTCGGCATATCGCAACCAACTATCGGTGTATTCAGTTTTATGTACATCGGATAAAGATGAGTATTTGGGCAATTGGGCATCTACACTCGGTTTTTTACCGATGCGGGCAACCGCTTTCATAGCGGCGATGGCGATTTCATTATTCGAAGATCCCATCATCTCAGCGCAGACATCGACCGCTTCTGCATCTTCCCGGTGGCCAAGTGCCGCCAATACACGCGGTTTGAAATCGTCCTTCACTTTTTCCAATGATTCAATCAATGCTTGTGTGGACTTTTTACTAGGGATGCGTTCCAGACAAAATACCGCTTCTTCTTGCAACTTATCGTCGGTCATATGTTTAGCCACTACCGGCACGGACTCATCTTTGGCGATCATTGACAGTTTGTGGAAAGCGATCCGCCGCACTTTTTCAGGCTGGTCATCGCTGACAAGAGCAAGAAATTCCTTGACAACGGCTTCCCACTTTTCCCCCGAAAGTTCGACGCCGACGGAATGGGTGATATCATCTAATGCCTCTTCCGCGGCCATAGCCACGCCGGGGCGATCTGCAACCAGTAATTTACCCAATGGCCCGATGACGCTTGGATCCATTTCCGGCGCTTTTATCCATGCGGCGTAGCGAACATCCGCATCATCACTTTTTATATCTTCAAGGAATTTATCTTCTTTTTCACCGGCCTGGCTGACTGCCGCTGAAGCCAGAACTGAGGCTGCGGCAATTCCAGTCATCTGGCCTGATTTATCTTTATTCATAATATTCATGTTTATTCCTCCTTTGATTGTGTTCATGCATTTTAGAGATGCCATTCTGCTCGGCCAGGGCGGCTTAACAACCGGTTGGCTTCTTCGTCGCCGATAACTCTTTCATTGACGGCATCCCATTTCAATTTTCGATGAAGTATGTATGAAAGGTTGCCCAAAATACAAAGCGTGGCGACCCGATGACCAGCTTCGATATGCATAATCGGTTTTTCCCGGGTTTTCATGCAATTTTCAAAATTCGCCCGATGGCCGGGGCTGTGGAAGACGTGCTCACCATCTTCCGGCACTTCATATTTTTTGGCCTTTTCTTCTGTATCCGTATGAGCCGTATCGCCGTATGTGATAATCAGATTATCTTTGATGCCGATATAGTTTGCTCCATAGGATTTCCGAACCCATTCAAAACCTTCTTCGTGTGCTTCGCCCGGCTGCGCCCAGATCAAGGTCCAATCCGGATTTTTGAATTCATAGGTAACCTTCATTGGATGTGGACTGTCATACATACCGTCATGATACCGTTCCCCTGTTCCTTCAATGGAAACCGGACCGGTATGATCACATTGCATCACCCACATGGCGATGCTCATTACATGCGCTCCTCGGTCGCGGATTTGTCCGCCGCCGAAATCCAGCATCCAACGGAACCGGCCATGAGTTCGTTTGGGATTATAAGGGATATACCTTGCCGGTCCGAGCCACATATTATAATTCAAGTCATCGGGCGGTTCCTGGTTCGGTGTCCAATCCCCTTTCGGATTCTCATAATGCCAACACCGGACTTCATTAACCTTTCCTATTTGCCCATTGCGGATGTATTTACAACCGTGATACGCGCCTTCTTGTGAGCGGCCCTGTGAACCAACCTGGACAACTCGATCATACCGTTCTGCCGCTGTGACCATAGCCCTTCCCTCTTCAATGGTTTTACAGGCTGGTTTTTCAACATACACATCTTTGCCCGCTTCACAGGCTCGAATCGTCATGAGAGCATGCCAATGATCCGGAGTGGTTA
>CAZXSQ010000504.1:0-4588 GCA_964643335.1 uncultured bacterium | reverse complement strand
TTTAATATCTTAGATTGGTGTTTGCATCCTAATTTAGCACTATTTGAGGCAATTTGAGAGAAAAAGTATATAATCCCAAAATAGACATGATAAATATTTATCATTAAGATCATTTTTTTAATAGCCCCAAATCTTGGCATAAAGTTTGTGATTAGGATTTATTAACCAACACAATTTTTAGAGGTAAAAAGATGATTCCCTTCAATGCGTTACTATGGTTCTTTTTTGTTCGTAAATAATAAACCAAAAAATATTTTAATTACTAAAGTTTGTTGTTGGTTAATTCATAATTTTATCGATTAAATTAGAAAGATATGTAAAAAAGATTAAGTAACATAAGCAATTAATTTTCGGCGCCGCAAATTTTATTTGTAAATTTAGCAAATCATGAATTTATAACAGGAGAAAAAAACATGATCCAAAATTATTACCGTAAATCTTTCTTTCTGACTTCGCTCATCGTATGCATTCTTTTGGGCGCATTTGCTGTTGCTCAACCTATGAATGATGTTGGTACAGCAAAACAAGTTGGCAAAGCATTCGTGAAAGTAGCAAAACAAGCCTCGCCTGCTGTTGTATTTGTTGAAGCGGAAAAGAAAGTCACTATCCCACAAGGCTTTTCACAAGGAACGCCTTTCGAGTTTTTCGGAGAAGATTTTTTTGAACGATTTTTCGGCCCGCGAGGTCCGCAAGGAGATCAAGGGAATAAAGGCCAGCAAGACGATCAAGGTTCTACTGAAAGACATATCAAAAAAGGACAAGGATCAGGTTTTATTATTTCATCGGATGGTTACATTATTACGAACAATCACGTGGTAAGCGATGCGGATAAAGTCATTGTAAAAATGGCGGATGAACGTGAATTTGAAGCGGAAATTGTCGGTACCGACCCTCGTTCTGAAATTGGTGTTATTAAAATCGAAGCCGATAATTTGCCTGTTTTGAAATTTGGCGATTCAGACAATATCCAGGTTGGTGAATGGGTAATGGCAATCGGTAATCCGTTTGGATTATCTCATACCGTAACAACCGGCGTAGTTAGCGCCAAAGGAAGAACACGAGTAGGAATTACCGATTACGAAGATTTTATTCAAACAGATGCCGCTATTAATCCTGGAAATTCCGGTGGCCCCTTAATCAATATGGAAGGTGAAGCAATCGGCATTAACACAGCCATCTTCAGCCGCAGCGGTGGTTACATGGGAATCGGATTTGCCATCCCCTCTAACATGGCCAAGATAATTTTCAATCAAATTAAAGAGACGGGTTCCGTTACACGGGGATATCTCGGAATCTATATTCAAGAACTTACCCCGGAATTGGCAGAATCCTTCGGAATCGAGAAAGAAGAAGGGATTTTAGTGGCGGATGTAACAAATAATTCGCCAGCTAAAAAAGCGGGCTTACAAGAAGGCGACGTAATAGTAGGAATTAATGATGAGCCTGTCAAAGAAGTGGGACCGTTCCGTAACAAAGTTTCACTCATGTCACCTGGTACGGAAATCGAGTTAGAAATTTTCCGTAAAGGTGAAAAAATAACCAGAGAAGTCACTATTGGTAAATTGCCTGAAGATGGACAACCAGCGGCTCCAGGTGAAGAAAGCCCTGAATCCGATGCCTTGAACCAATTAGGATTCTCTGTACAAAACCTGACTGAAGAGCTAGCACAACGTTTTGGTTATGAGGGAGAACAGGGTGTCATTGTCAGTGAAGTTCAACGATACTCTGAAGCAGCGAATAAAGGATTGCGTCCCGGTGTCTTAATTACGGAAGCCGAGCAACAACAGGTAACCAATGTGAAAGAATTCATGAATATCGTCAAGAATGCTCAAAAAGACGGTAAATTATTGCTACGCATAAAAGAACAAGTGAGAGGTGGTGAAACCGCTTCACGATATGTTGTCCTTGAATTCGATTAATCTTCAGTCCGATAAACAAAACAACGGGGCATCTGAATAAGTGGGTGCCCCGTCTTCTATAGTTCAATGATTCAAATGTTCAGTTCAACGACATCACCATCCTGCAGTACATGATCATGTTGGACAGTTTGTCCTTCGAATTTCGCGCTTTCTCCCCAGAGGCGGGCTGATTTCAAATGCTCGACAAAATCTTTATGAACCACACCGGCAAAGTCTATGACTGTCGATCCTATAGGTATAGTGAACGGTGCGTCCATATCAGCCGGTTTCCCAGGTTGTTTTGAATAAACCCGAATGATGTGAAGCAATTCGAATAATTCGGCGGGTAAATCATCGAGCCCCCTATTCTCGGTTGCGGAAACTATACGCAAAGGCAAAGTGATATTAATCATATCCTTTACCAAGTCAACGAGTTCTCCATCCGTGTCCAAGTCGCATTTATTCAACAACACATAAGTACGAATTGTATTCTCGCCTGGTTCCGGTTCGAGGG
Organism: uncultured bacterium; assembly: GCA_964643335.1. Taxonomy (GTDB): domain Bacteria; phylum Hinthialibacterota; class Hinthialibacteria; order Hinthialibacterales; family Hinthialibacteraceae; genus CAZXSQ01. Next base: position 2,176 of record CAZXSQ010000504.1, on the reverse strand, counting down.
GATCTGTTTCGGGGGGAACAAGTTTAATCCTTTTTTCCCTTAAAATTTCCTGAATCTGATTTGAATCTTCTTCTGGATAAGCGGCGGCCACATCGAGCACAAACAAAATTCCATCCGCGCCTTTCAAATTGTCAAACACAAACGTTTCACAATGTTCTCTGGATACAGGGGGAAGATCGACTAATTGTATTTGGATGTCTTTATAATGCAGCATTCCCGGAACCGGCTCTCGGGTCGTAAAAGGATAATCCGCGATTTCCGGTTCGGCATTGGTAAGGGTTGCAAGAAGGGAGGATTTCCCACAGTTTGGCGGTCCCACTAACATAATTTGGCCAGCACCCTCCGGCCTGACTCGAAACGAAGGACCTTTCTTTTTGGCGCTTTTTTCCAAATTATGTTTCAGTTGGGAAATGCGTTTTTTTATATCAGCCTGCAGCTTCTCCGTCCCCTTATGTTTGGGAATTACAGAGAGCATCCGCTGAAGCCACGCCAATTTATCTTCCGGAGTTTTCGCGGCTTTATATTCTTTCTCCGCTTCAAAATATTCAGGATTCAAATTCGCAGGCACTGCCTATCCTCCAGACAAGGGATTTATTCACATATTCTCCATTAAAATGCCTTGCCTGAAAATGGATATGGAATATACAATGGATTTCTTAATTTTTTTCTATCATGTTATTTTTGATCAAGAAGATCAATTTCATTGTCCAGGGTGATCTTCTTATATTTTCGGGCGGCTTTCTTTAACCTTTCAGTTGGTTCAATTAAATTCTCTATCATGGCAAAGAATGTTTGCCAATCTTCCTTATTTAAACGAGTTTGCTCATGATCTGTAGTTACATTTTGCGCCTTCTGGTGTAATCCCATCTTTAATGCCTCATTTTTATAACTGCTGCTGAACCTTAGCTCCACGATTGATGGAACGTTGTGGTAGGTTTTCAAGAGCCGGGCCAATTTCAATTCGTGCAAGATCCAGTTCATAAGTTTTTTGAAGATTCATCCATAAATCGGGTGTTGTTCCAAAATACCGGCCAAGCCGTAGGGCGGTATCGGCGGTAATATTGCGTTTGCCTGCAATAATCTGACTGATGCGATTGGCAGGCACATCGATTAGCCGGGCAAGTTTCGCCGCGCTCAAACCAAGTTCGTCAAGCTCATCGGCAAGGATTTCGCCGGGATGGATGGGTGTACGTGCCATATGAATTTCTCCTGTTAGTGATAGTCTACAATTTCAACATTTTCAGGACCATCTGCATAGTCGGGCCACTCGAAACAGATACGCCATTGGTCATTGATCCGAATGCTGTATTGTCCTTCTCTTTCGCCTTTGAGAGCTTCGAGCCGGTTTCCCGGTAATTGACGCAGATCATTAAGTGTAAACGCCGCTTCAAGAAGGCGAAGCCGTTTTTCAGCTTGACGGCGAAAGGATTCAAATTTTCGAATCCTTTCACCATTAACAAAGCGCTCCATTTGTTTATTACGGAAACTTTGAATCATATGTAAGAATAACAGGCAATCCGCTGTACGTCAAGTGTATTTTTTGAGTATAGATCTGATCTTCCAAAGGGAGAAAGATCAGATCTATATCGACTGAAAATCCGACTTATTTGGCTGAGTTTATGATTTTATGATATACTGAATTACAGATATGCTGAATTGATCAAAGGATACGACATAATTCAAGAAATAACCAAAATTGGGAAACGGGGTTCTCTTCGTGCTTCCAGTTGACTACCTACGCTCAAAAAATAAGCAGACATAGGTAAGAAAAATTGAGGCCGCCCTTTAAGGAATCTGCTGGATTAAATCTTGAAGAGCAAGTCTATATTTCTTGGTGAATTAATTTTTTCCAATCAACCTCTCAACACATCGAAATAACTCCGGCAGCGATTCAAGAACCGCTGCCGACAGTTCTTCAGTAAAATCAAAACTTTCACCCGTAATGGAAAGAATATACGCACGGGGTGCTTTCCCATATAACTCTTTCGCGAAAGTCAATAAGGTGGAGGGGTTGGTATGATGGGTAAACGTTACAGAAGCGTTTCGATCCGGCTTTAGTTCTTTACAAACAAATGAGCCAGGCTTTCCTTCAACACTGGCATCGATAAAAAAAACCAGATCAGCCTGGCTGATATCCTGAGCCAGTTCGGGGGTGAGTTGATGGCAGGTTATGACT
>CAZXSQ010000503.1:0-4614 GCA_964643335.1 uncultured bacterium | reverse complement strand
TGAGTCTGTTTCTTTATCGGATTTTGCAAGTTGGTGTTGTTTTCCTGTTTGCCGGAACGGTGCTGGGCGGTGTATGGGCCGCCGAATCGTGGGGGCGTTTTTGGGGGTGGGATCCAAAAGAAACCTGGGCATTGATTTCCCTGCTGGGTTATATCGCCATTTTACACGCACGTTCTACCGGCTGGCTGCGTGATTTCGGTACCGCTGTGTGTTCTGTGTTGGGTTTCTGGCTGATCCTGATGACCTGGTACGGTGTGAATTTCGTGTTAGCGACTGGGCTACATAGCTATGGATTTGGTGCTGGCGGAGGTAAATATGTAGCTGGTTACATGATTGCTGAAGTGATATTCCTGGTCATTGTCGCGGTGAAATACAAGATGCAACAAATATCTTCCATCTCTACGGCCTCGGCGAATTAAATAGAGGTTCTATTTTATGAATTGTCACCACTTTGTTTATCTGCTGCTGTTATTTATGTCTCTCTGGTGCACTCTTGTGACGGATGGATTTACTTCCATCAAGGATTCAAATTCAGCTCAATCTCATGACGATTATGCCCAGCCGGTTCTATACCGTCAAATCGAAATCCCACAACCCTTATTAGCAAAGAAGGGATTCACTGGTGATGTGCGTGTCGGTGATCTAAATGGAAATGGCGAGTTGGATTTTCTCGTATTCAGATCTACAGATAACGGTATGAAGCCCTGTTTCATCGGTGCGTTTACTATAAATGGCCGGGTACTATGGCAGGATGGTAAAAACGGAGAACAACCGGCGCGCCCCGGTCCGGCAGCCGTTTATGATTTTGATGGCGACGGTGCAGATGAAGTACTGTGCTTCTTTATCGATCCATCTATAAAAGCACCGGTTCAAAGCATGGCGAACGTGGTGGTGCAAATGCGGGATGGTAAGACCGGACGCGTTATAAAGCAAACTGCTCCTCAGGAAATGAGACAATGCAGCGGTAAAGGTCCGAATTGGGTGCATCAGCGCTTATTGATTGCCAACTTGCGCGGGAAAGCACGTCCCTGTGATTTCATTGTTAAACTGGGTTCGGAACTGCTTGCTTTTAATGATGAGTTAGAAGTGATGTGGACTTACCACATTCAATGGAACGAGTACAGCCGCTGTACGGCCTACATCCCCACTGTCGGGGATATCGATAGCGATGGGCGGGATGAAATTAACGGTGGATATTATCTGCTGGATGACGATGGTAAACCATTATGGGAAAAGCAGATTGCCCGGCACATGGATTCAGTCGTAATTACGGAGTGGGACAACGGTCAAAAACGTGCAATTTGCAGTGGATTCGGCCATGTCCTCGACACTGAGGGCAATGTCATTCTCCGTTTAGGAAAAGAACTAGTCCCGCATGGGCAGGAAGTGCGGGTCGCCGATTTTATCGGGAAAAACGAAGGCCCGGAAATGGTGATTCGGTATAATGGCCATACACCGAAAGTCATGCTGGTTGACAATGAAGGCAAAGTCCTTAAACGATTCAAAATTAATGAATCCCCTAATAACACCGGTATGGAGGCTGTGTGGTGGCATGGAAGAGAGAAACCGGCACTGCTTTACAACGGAGGCGTTTTATGGCACGGCGACGGATATAAATTCGCCGGTCTTCCAGGATTGCCGGAACCGAAGGGTGATCCCAAAATGGGTTGGTATCATTGTATTCCAGGCAATCTTTGTGGTGATACTCGGGAGGATATAATGCTTTACAATCCATGGGACAAGTATGTATGGATTTTTACACCCGCACCGTTTAATTCAGGATCTTTTTCATCCTATAAACCCAGTTCTCGGCAATACAATGTTCGATTGATGGATTGAAGTTGAATGCAATTTGATTAAAGGGTGTAAGCCATTGACTCCATTTGGAAAAGTTATTCAGCGTGATGGATGATTGGCAGTGAATCTCCAATCATTTGGGAATCTCCCCGGCCGGCCTCGATGATGATATCTTTCAGTTCCTTGTGCGCTTCTTCAATCATGCCGTTGCGCAGCATAGAGAGTGCGCGGGAAGAGACCATACGGTCGAATACTTTTTGCCTCACCTGCTGAGATGGAAACCGTTCCAATACCATGGGTCTCAACATAGAGGCCAGTTCCAGAAACATTCCGTATTCCTCACCATAAGCCATCTCGAGTTCCTGCCGGATAGAAGAAGCCAGGGAAGGGCTGATTCCCGAGGTTGAAATAGCAATGGTAAGCAGGCCGCGTTCGATGGTGCTGGGGACAATGAAAGAACCTTCTTCCGGCGCATCCACAATATTGCAGAGAATGTTTTGTTTTCTGCATAAGTCCCCAATTTGTTGATTGACCTGCCGGTTATCCGTCGCCGCTACGACAATGAAAGCGTTTTCAATGTCGGACGGATGGAACTCTTTTTTCTTCCATTTAATTTCATTCTGGAATGCCATGTATTCCAAAACAGATTCCAGTTTTGGACTGATCACAGTTACTTTAGAACCTGCATCGTTAAGCGAAGCAACTTTTCTTCTGGCAACCTCCCCACCCCCGATTACGATACTTAATCTGCCCTGGATATTAACACACATCGTGTAATAAGGTTTTTTTTCAGGAACAGAAATATTCATATTTGAATTCCTCCAAAAAACTTAAACCCGATATAAAGTAACATAAACCATAAGGCGGAACCTGACTAGGGCGATGTGTCTAATTTATTTATAGTTATGTTCAAAAAGAAATCTTTTTTTTCTTATTGTGTTTGTATATCGTTTTGAGCACAAATATTTTTAAGGAGGGATGATAATGAATTCATCTTACTTTTCTATTTTAAAGGATGCACCAAGGAGAGTGATGAGAGAGAAAAAAGGTTTTGTGACACCGCTTATTCTTATGTTGGCGGTTTTTGTATGTCCTGTTTTCTCTCAAGTAACTAATGTCAGTAGGGATCCTGTCGTTGTATATTCAACTATACAGGACGCAATTGATGACGCAACCGCAGGAGAAATCATTGAACTCGCGAGCGGTACGTTTCAAGAGGATGTAGAGATACCGGCAGGGAAAGATAATCTTGAAATCCGGCCGGCGACGGGAGCGATTGTCACCTTGAAAGGAGTCGACGTGGAGCCATGGACGAATTGGCCTCTGGTTAATCCGAATGTCAACATATTATCCAATGGTGTAAAAATACATGGCTTGACAATTGAGTCTCCTGATGTTGATGATGGATTCTATTCCAGCGGTGTAGCTCTGAACGGCACGAATATTCAACTGAACAACAATCAATTCTTGGCCAAATCAGTCAACGATGCTACTGATCCCGGTGGAGTGGTTTTTATTCAAACCTATCGTGATGATGTGCTTGGTTTCGACAGTGAAATTTCTGGTTTGAGTATCGAAAACAATACTTTTTTGGGAAATCCGGGTGGAGGATACGTTGGAGTTTTTGTCAACCACACCGCCGATGCCACTGATTCCGTAGAAATAACAAATAATACGCTTACTGGTTCTATTGTTCAGGGTATTGTTACGGAGCGTTCAAATGTCTTGATTTCCGGAAATGATTTAACCACCAGTGTATCGGATGGCAGTTATGGAATAATCATTCAAGACTGGAAAGCTCGGGATCAATATTCTGTTACAGCAAGCGGTAACGAAATAAACGGTTTTGGTTTCGGTGCTTTGATAGGAAGAACAAATCCGGACATTCAAAACTTGACCAATATTCAGTTAACAAACAACGTCTTGAACGGAAACGATATCGGGATTCGAGTACGTGCTTCCGCTGATGGAGTAACCATTAACAATAACGAAATCAGTGGGAACGCAATCTATGGAGTAAATAACCAAACCACTTTATTATTGGATGCGGAAAACAATTGGTGGGGAGCCTCTGGCGGTCCGGACAGCACCAATAATTTGAATGGAACTCCTTCCGGTGTTGACGGAGGAGGTGACGCCATTGAAGATTACGTGGATGCCGATCCCTGGTATGTCGATAGTGAGCGTACAACTTTAAATACTGAAGTTGCTTCAGAGATAACCTGCCCAACGGATATCGTCGCCGAAGCTGAAAGCCCGGATGGAGTAGTGGTGCAATATGATACTCCAGCGGTAACCGATATTTTAGATCCATCACCGACTGTGGTTTGTGAACCTGCTTCGGGTTCAATTTTCCCGTTAGGTGAAACCATTGTTTATTGTACGGCTACAAATTCAATTGGAAACATTTCGAATTGCTCATTTACGATAACCGTGGTCGATACCACTCCCCCAGACATCACTTGCCCGGAGGACATGGTAGTTGACGCAGACGGACTAGATGGAACAGTAGTTAACTATCCTGAACCATCGGTTGAGGACATTGTCGATCCGTCACCGGTCGTCGACTGCAACCCGCCTTCCGGATGGCTTTTTGCTATTGGGAGCACCGTGGTGGAATGTACGGCGGCGGATGCGAGTGGGAATGTCAGTACCTGCACATTTACAATCACCGTCGGCGACACAACCCCGCCGGAAATAGACTGTCCGGATGACATTGTTGCTGAAGCGGAGGGAAGTGATGGTGCCATTGTTGAATATGCGACTCCGGCAGCAACAGATATTGTCGATCCATCTCCAATAGTCGATTGCGAGCTG
>CAZXSQ010000502.1:1908-4645 GCA_964643335.1 uncultured bacterium | reverse complement strand
GCATTCCCACTGGGCCGTTTGTTGCTTATGAAGATGCACTCGATTTTGTAAAACCCATTGTTTGGGAACGGATGATGCTGACCTGGGATGAGATCGATCATAATGTTGATGAACAACGTTATGCCGATGCTAATGAGCGGTGGGAAGGTGTGATCGCAGATGGAAACAAGGATTTCCCACAAGTCGGAGGTCCCAGCTGCGGGCAGTTAAACAAGCGATATGAATTAATCCTTAAACCGAATGCCTCCATCAAAGCCTATTATCACCATACCGATCACCGCATCCACTTGAAAGGTATCGATCGAGCCTGGCTGAAAATCGATTATGATTTGGATAAGACGGCGGATATGGAATACAGAATGACCGATAATGACGGCGACGGAATTATCGATACCTGGATACTCGACATCGGCGCGGACGGCGTTCTGGATGATATCTGGCATTGCCCCAAATCTGAAGTTAAACAGTTCGATTGGAGTTGGCGTGAGTTCAATGAGGTCATGCAGAAGGACTTGGAAGAGTTACCTTCACTCCTGTTTAATCTCAATCAAAGATTAATCGAGGCTCTAGAAACCGAGAACGTGGATGTCCCATTGCAAAATAGCTTGCCTATAAAAAATCAAGATGAAGATTTAATTCAGAAATTGTTAAACAGCAACGAGAGTCTTAGATTTTTTATGGATGTATTTAAAGACCGCTTGATTTTTAAATTGAAAAATGCGTATCAGAACGATGAGTTTTGGGGTGTTTTCAATCAAGCGCGTTCCGAGGGAAATATTTATCGTATGCAGCGTTTACTGGAAAAGAATTTTAATCTCAATAAACCATTGGTAGAGATGTCTCAATGGGTTTGGGACAATTATCTAGAAGCATTGCAAAAACCGCGAACAGCATGGGCTGAAGATTGGGTACCGCCAAACATAGGCTGGGAGTCTGAGAAAATCGCCTACAGGGTATATTGGGGACAATTTGATTTCTTCGGCAAAAAAGAAGATGTCTTGATTTATCCCACCATCGGTTCAAAAAGTTATCACGATGAGACCGAATGGGGAATCGATGCTTTGCTTGTCGGTCAAGCTCCCGGCAGCGGTGGAGTTACACTGTATGTCAATGGTGAAAGTTATCCTGTGATGAATCCGGCTGGCAAAGGGGATATCAACTTCTCAAAACGTTTAATCTCAGCCGAAGATGACAAAGTTACCATTGAACTGTTGGCTGAAGATGTTGGGCCGGATGCAAATCCATATACGGTAAGATTTCATTGCTCTGCGTTGGCGGGGCGTAAAGATTCGCCCGTCGAGATTCTAATCACTGGTGGAAAACCGGAAGATAAAATCGAATTAGGTATCGGCTTGATCAAAATGCCGCAGGAAACAGCTCATATTGATCCGAATACCGGAACAATGGGATCATGGGGTATTCAAACCCCGGTCATCGGACGAATCGGTATGGGAGTTATGTTCCCTGCTGAACGTTATATTCGTTTTATGGACTTGCCCGATCAAAACCAGGTTGTGGTTGAAGTAGAAAAGAACAAACCGATAACTTATCATCTCTATTGCGATTGGCTGCGCGGGATGCGGTTTGATCGCTGCCCCTCCGCTAATGATTGGTTCAATGAACTCGCCTCATTGGCCAAAAAGGTAAAATTGTGATGAAGTATTTTATTATAGGCTTTCTATTATTCTGCCAGACTCTACCCGCAATAGGCTGGGAAGGTTTTGACTGGGATACCTGGAAGCAAATTACCAATGCTGAAAAACCCACAGTAAGTTCGCCTCAATCCGGACTTCCGTCTTTGCTGCCCCTTTTCTGTTCTGAGGGCATCGATTCAGCCAGTATTGAAACAATCAAAGAATGGGAAACCAAAAGAGACCGAATATTAAACACATTGAAAAAATTTTTAGGAGAACCATCCTTCAACGTTGGGTACCAAGGACAAACCGGATGCCGACAGAAAACTGGGTGCCAAGGGCAAGCGAAGCAGTCCTTGACGAAAGTGGGCAAGGCAAGGGCTGACCGCAAGCGGTCTTGCCCTTGCCACCCGCCGCCCAAACCAAAGAGCAAATTCATTTCGGAAACGGATACTGGTTCCTATATGCGCCGCAAAATTCTGATCCAATCAGAGCCGGATGATTGGATCCCAGCTTATCTCCTATTACCAAAGCCATTGCCCAAACGGCCAACTCCCACCATGATTGTCTTGCATCAAACTGTGAAACAAGGCAAAGACGAACCTTGTGGAATCGAAGGCAATCCCAACATGGCCTTCGCCCATGAATTAGCCCAGCGCGGCTATATTTGTATCGTTCCTGATGCCATCGGATTCGGTGAGCGCACGCCGGAAGGTGCACCGCCGTACCATAACGCGCATGATTTTTACCGCAAACACCCCAACTGGACGTTTTTTGGCAAAATGATATGGGACGTTCAACGCATTGTGGATTACCTGGAAACGCTGCCGGAAGCCGATCCCTACCGAATCGGTTGCATCGGGCATTCACACGGTGCGTATGGTTCAATTATGTGTTCCATCTTCGAACCTCGTATATCCGCTGTGGTGGCTAGCTGCGGTTTCACGACATTGCGCGAAGATCCTTCTCCCAACCGTTGGAGCCATTTGACGGCCCTAATGCCGTCACTCGGTTTTTACATGGATGATGTCAATGAGATCCCTTTCGATTGGCATGAAATCATCGCTTGTATCGCCCCCCGTCCTTACTTCAACTGGGCTACC